>NZ_JBHXTQ010000016.1:72712-112476 GCF_042677305.1 Kitasatospora sp. NPDC127121
CTACGGGCCCCTCGCGGCCACCACAACACCCTGTGAATGTACTCCCCCCCGGGCTCCCCCCCGCCCCCGCGGCGGCCCCGCCCCCCCCTCGGGGGGGGGGGCGGCGCCACGGGGTTTTCGGGGCGGGCGGGCGTTCGCGGGGCAGGTGGGGGTGTGCCGTAGGCTCACCTGAAATCGCTGCGCCGTAGCCGCGCGGACCACCAGCGTGGCGGGGAGTACCCAGAGCAGATGAGCACGGCATCGAGCACCGAGTCGTCCAGCACCGAGCCCGGCGCGCCCGCGGCGCCGGAGACGGAGCGGCCCGCGGAGCGCTCCGAGGAGCGGGCGGGCCGGCGGCCCGGGCGGTTCGGCGCCCTGGTGGAGCGCTTCGCGCCCGCGCTCGGGGCGTACGCGGTGGTCAAGGCCATCGGCCTCACGGTCTTCATGCTGCTGCTGTCGCACACCGGGGACTACCTCAAGAAGAACCCGGGCCGCGGCGGCGGCGCCCAGCCGTGGGACGTGCTGGGCACCTGGGACGGCGTCTGGTACCAGCGGATCGCCGAGAACGGCTACGACCCGCAGCTGCTCCCGATGCACGGCTGGCCGCTGGCCTCCTACTACGAGAACTCGGCCGCCTTCTTCCCGCTCTACCCGTGGCTGATGCGGCTGGTCGGCGCGGTCACCGGGCTCGGCCCGTACGGCTCCGGGATCGCCGTCTCGGTGATCGCCTCGCTCGTCGCGGCGGCGGGGATCTTCGCGATCGCGGAGCGGCTCGGCGGCTTCCGGGCGGGCGTGATCGCCGCGGTGATCTGGGGCCTGTTCCCGGGTTCGGGGGTGGAGTGGGCGGTCTACTCGGACTCGCTGTTCGTCGCGCTGTCCGCCTGGGCCTGCTACTGCGTGATGACCCGCCACTGGCTGACGGCCGGTGTGCTGGCGCTGGTGGCGGGCCTCAACCGGCCGACCGCCGCCGCGCTGATCGCCGCGGTGTCGATCGCCGCGCTGGTGGCGCTGATCCGGCGCACCGACGGGGTGGCCCGGCCGCTGACCGCGATGCTGATCACCCCGTGGGGCCTGATCGGGTACGTCGTCTGGGTCGGCTACCGGATGGGCGACTGGGGCGGCTACTTCAAGCTCCAGCGGGGCGCCTGGAACCGCTACTTCGACGCCGGCGCCTCCACGGTCCGCACGATCATGGACGTGATCACCGGGCACTGGAACTTCTGGCAGTCCAACCCCGTCCCGGACCTGATCGCGATCGCCCTGCTGATGGCCCTGCCCGGACTGCTGGTGCTGCTGTGGCGCACCCGGCCGCCGCTGGTGCTGGTGGTCTACACGGTGCTCACCATCGCCACCGCGCTGAGCAGCAACCAGATCTTCGGCAACATCTCGCGCTACCTGCTGCCGGCCTTCCCGCTGTTCATCGGCCTGGCGGTGGCGCTGCGCCGGGTGCGGACGTCCTCGCTGGTCGGCCTGCTCGCGATGCCCGTGGTGGCGGCGGGCTGGTACGCGGGGTATGCGCTGTTCGAGTTGGGCATCCCGTAGACCCGGGGTTGGTTGCCAACGGGATCATCCGGCAGCGGACGGGCCGTTGCTAATCTCGGACGTATGACGACGACCCCGCCCGTGCGCCAGATCCGTGACATCTCCGGCCTGCTGGACCACGCGAGCCACGTGCTGGCGACCCGGATGGCGGCCGCCTTCACCGAGCTCGGGATCACCCCCCGCGCGTACTCCGTGCTGTTCCACGCGCAGGAGACCGAGCGCACCCAGATCCAGCTGGCCGAGCTGTCGGACCTGGACAAGACCACCATGGTGGTCACCGTGGACGAGCTGGAGAAGGCGGGCCTGGCCGAGCGCCGCCCGTCCGCGACCGACCGCCGGGCCAGGATCATCTCCGTCACCGAGGCGGGCGAACGCGCCGTCGAGCGGGGCACCGCGATCGCCGACCGGGTGCACCGGGAGGTGCTGGAGTCACTGCCCGGCCCGGAGCGGGACGTGTTCGTGTCGGCGTTGACGCGCCTGGTGGACGGGCCGCTGGCGGAGCCGGTGGAGAGCGAACGGGCGGTACGGCGGGCGCGCCGCGCCCGGACGAACTGAGGCTGAGTCACATCCCTTCGCCCCGGCCGCCGTTCGACGGCCGGGGCGAAGGGCCCCGGGAAGTCCTACGGCCAGACCAGGCAGTACAGCTGGTGCCCGGCCTCGTGCAGCCGGTTGGCGAAGTCCTGCCACTCGTGCAGCATGCTGTAGATCACGAAGGCGTCGCGCGGTCCGCGCCGGTCGGGGACGGTGGACCAGATGAAGGCGGCGGCGCCGAGTTCGGTCTCGTCGGCCTTGCGGAGCGGTTCGACGACGTTCTGCGGGAGTTGGACGACGGCGTAGTCGGGGTGCAGCACGACGAGTTCCAGCGGCGGGACCTGGTGCAGCGGGACGCCCTGGATGCCGGTGAGGACCATGGCGCTCATGGTCTCCGGCTTGATCTTGGTGGAGAGGTGGCCGTTGGGGGAGCCGCTGGTCTCCATCAGGTCGCCGAGCCGCCCGAGCGAACCGAGTTCGCCGGCGTCCAGGCCGAGCCCGCCGGGTCCGAGGGCGGTGGGGACTCTGGCGGCGGTGGCGCGATCCGGTGCGCCGAAGTACTTGTACGTCACCCCCACGCGTCCCTCACCCCGCCTCTCGCCGCCGCGGCGGCCACGACCCGTGCCCGCTCCCTTACCCCCGCGTGCGGTTTCGGCGGGCCTGCGGGAGCCCCCCGCAGCCTCGTCGTAGCCGTCCTGCGCCTCGGACACTCGGACCATCCTCACCGGAATTCGCCGGAATCGACAGACCCCCGCACGTCCGGCGTCCCTCCGGACGTGCTCCTTACCCGTCATGCGCCGCCGTACCCACTCGCGGTACGCGGCAGTCCTCTCCACACCCCTGCACACAACCGGAACACTTGCGCACTCTGAGTGCACAGTCTGACTGGTCCGTGCTCCGGAGCAGTCAGCGGCCCCGTCTGTACGGACAACCGTACAGACAACGGTGCCCGGATCATCGTTCCAGATGATCGGGTCCGACATGCAGAGCTCAAGGACACGATTTGAGACCATGTCTCCCGTGAGCTACCCCTACGAAGCCCCCCAGTCCCAGTCGCTGTTCGACCGCGCCTCCGTCGTGACGCCCGGCGGCGTCAACTCCCCGGTGCGCGCCTTCCGCGCGGTCGGCGGTACGCCGCGCTTCATGGTGTCCGGCACCGGCCCCTACCTCACCGACGCCGACGGCCGCGAGTACGTCGACCTGGTGTGCTCGTGGGGCCCGATGATCCTCGGCCACGCGTACCCCGCGGTGATCGACGCCGTCCAGCAGGCGGTCACCCGCGGCACCTCCTTCGGCACGCCCGGCCAGGGCGAGGTCGAGCTGGCCGAGGAGATCGTCGGCCGGGTCGCCCCGGTCGAGCAGGTCCGCCTGGTCTCCTCCGGCACCGAGGCCACCATGTCCGCGATCCGGCTGGCCCGCGGTTTCACCGGGCGCGCGAAGGTGGTGAAGTTCGCCGGCTGCTACCACGGCCACGTGGACGCCCTGCTGGCCGCCGCCGGTTCGGGCGTGGCCACCTTCGGCCTGCCGGACACCCCGGGCGTCACCGGCGCCCAGGCCGGCGACACCATCGTGCTGCCCTACAACGACCTGGCCGCCGTCGAGCAGGCCTTCGCCGCCCACCCGGGCGAGATCGCCTGCGTGATCACCGAGGCCTCGCCCGGCAACATGGGCGTCGTCCCGCCGCTGCCCGGCTTCAACGCGGGCCTGGCCCGGCTCTGCCGGACGAACGGCGCGCTGTTCGTCTCGGACGAGGTGATGACCGGCTTCCGCGTCTCCAAGGCCGGCTGGTACGGCCTGGAGGCGGCGAACGAGGGCTGGGCGCCGGACCTGCTGACCTTCGGCAAGGTCATGGGCGGCGGCTTCCCGGCCGCGGCCTTCGGCGGGCGCGCCGACGTGATGGCCCACCTGGCCCCGGCCGGCCCGGTCTACCAGGCGGGCACCCTGTCCGGTAACCCGATCGCCACCGCGGCCGGCCTGGCCCAACTGCGCGGCTGCACCGACGAGGTGTACGCGACGGTGGACAAGGTCGCCGCCGAGATCTCCGGCCTGGTGTCGCAGGCGCTGACCAAGGAGGGCGTGACGCACCGGCTGCAGACCGCCGGGAACATGTTCTCGGTGTTCTTCACCGAGGCCGCCGTCACCAACTACGACGAGGCCAAGACCCAGGAGGCGTACCGTTTCACCGCCTTCTTCCACGCGATGCTCGCCGAGGGCGTCTACCTGCCGCCGTCCGCCTTCGAGTCCTGGTTCGTCTCGGCGGCCCACGACGAGCGGGCGATCGAGCGGATCGCCGCCGCCCTTCCGGCCGCCGCCCGCGCGGCCGCCGCGGCCACGGTCTAGGCCCCGAACCATCCCTGCGAGCCCCAGGAGTACTGAGAAGTGAGCGCCAAAGAGATCACCGTCGTCCATCTGATGCGGCACGGTGAGGTGCACAACCCGGAGGGCATCCTGTACGGGCGCCTGCCGGGCTACCGGCTGTCCGAGCTGGGCCGGGAGATGGCCGAGCGGGTCGCCGAGGACCTGGCCGGCCGGGACATCACCCACGTGGTGGCGTCCCCGCTGGAGCGGGCCCAGGAGACCGCCGGGCCGATCGCCAAGGCGCACGGCCTGGACGTCGCGGCGGACGAGCGGCTGATCGAGGCGGACAACATCTTCGAGGGCAAGACCTTCGGCGTCGGCGACGGCTCGCTGCGGAACCCGGGCTACTGGAAGTACCTCACCAACCCGTTCAAGCCCTCCTGGGGCGAGCCCTACCTCGACCAGGTGGTGCGGATGATGGGCGCGCTCGGCGCCGCCCGGGACGCCGCGCGCGGGCACGAGGCGGTCTGCGTCAGCCACCAGCTGCCGATCTGGATCGTCCGCTCCTTCGTCGAGCGCCGCCGGCTCTGGCACGACCCGCGCCGCCGGCAGTGCTCGCTGGCCTCGCTGACCAGCTTCACCTTCGAGGGCGACAAGATCGTCTCGGTCGGCTACCGCGAGCCGGCCCGCGACCTGCTGCCCGCGCACCTGATCGGCAAGGGCGGCAAGGACAAGCCGGTGGGCAAGAGCTTCGGCGCGTGAGCCCGCGGGGCCGTTGGTAAACCCCGCGTAAATATGGGATCGGGCCGCCCGGCGAGAGCCTGGCGGCCCGACTCCGTCACAGGTCAGAGGGGGTGCGACGCGCTAGGGAGGACCCCGGCGAACCTGCCCGGAACTCCATGCGAAACTTTTCACATGTCTGCCATGGCGCGCCCCCGTCCCCGTGTCGCCGCAGCCGCCGCCACTGTCGCCGCCGCTGCGCTCGTCCTCACCGGCTGTTCCTCCTCGGGCTCGTCGGGCAGCGGCGAAGGCCAGGTCGGCTTCGTCACCGTCAAGGGGACCAACCTGTCGAAGGTGGACACCGGCAAGCGTGGGAGCGCCCCCGACATCTCCGGGGAGACCCTGGACGGCGGCCAGACCAAGCTCTCGGACTACCACGGCAAGGTCGTGGTGCTGAACGTCTGGGGCTCCTGGTGCGGGCCGTGCCGGGCCGAGGCGAAGAGCCTCCAGGCCGTCTCGGAGAAGTACAAGGACCAGGGCGTCCAGTTCCTCGGCGTCAACACCCGGGACAGCGACAAGACCAACGCCGTCCGCTTCGAGCAGGAGCAGGGCGTCACCTACCCGAGCATCTTCGACCCGGCCGGCACCCAGCTGCTCAAGTTCCCCAAGGGCAGCCTCAGCCTGCAGTCGCTCCCGACCACCCTGATCGTCGACCGCGACGGCAAGCTGGCCGCCCGCGCCGTCGGCGGCACGACCCAGGACGCGCTGGAGTCGATCCTCCAGCCGGTGGTCGCGGAGCAGAAGCAGTGAGCCTGCCGCTACAACTCGCCGACAACACCGGGACCCTCCAGAGCGGGGCACTGCTGGTGGCCGCGCCGATCGCGCTGGCCGCCGGGCTGGTCTCGTTCTTCTCGCCCTGCGTGCTGCCGCTCGTCCCCGGCTACCTGTCGTACGTGACCGGCTTCTCCGCCGCCGACCTCGCGGACGCCCGCGGTGCCCGGCGCGGCCGGATGCTGCTCGGGGCGACGCTGTTCATCCTCGGCTTCACCGCGGTGTTCGTCTCGGGCGGGGCGCTGTTCGGCCAGTTCGGCGACACCCTCCAGGCGCACAAGCGGGTCATCTCGATCGTGCTCGGCGCGCTGACCATCGTGATGGGCCTCGCCTTCATGGGCCTCGTCCCCGGCCTGAGCATGCGCGAGGTGCGCTCCCACCGCCGCCCGGCGGTCGGCCTGTGGGGCGCCCCGCTGCTCGGCATGGTGTTCGGCGTCGGCTGGACGCCCTGCATCGGCCCGACCCTGGCGACCGTCCAGAACCTGGCCCTGAACCAGGCCGACGCGGAGCGCGGCGCCCTGCTGATGACCTTCTACTGCCTCGGCCTGGGCGTACCGTTCATCGTGGCCGCGCTCGCCTTCCGCCGGGCACTGGGTGCCTTCGGCTGGGTCAAGCGGCACTACCCGCTCGTCATGCGGATCGGCGGCGGCATGCTCGTCGCGGTCGGTCTGCTGCTCGTCACCGGGATCTGGGACTCCATGATGAGTGAACTGCAGTCCTGGACCGCCGACTTCTCGATCGGAATCTGACCGTGAGCAAGACCACGACCGAGGCCGAGCTGCCCCTGGCGCCGGACGACGCGGCCGCCGAGCGGCTCAGCACCGCGCCGGTCGAGTCCGAGGGCCCGACCGGCATAGGGGTCCTGGGCTGGGCGCGCTGGATGTGGCGCCAGCTGACCTCGATGCGGGTCGCGCTGATCCTGCTCTTCCTGCTGTCGCTGGCCGCCATCCCGGGCTCGCTGATCCCGCAGTACCAGAACGGCCAGGGCCTGCTCAAGGTCGAGGCGTGGAAGACGCACCACACCGCGGTCGCGCCGATCTACGAGAAGCTCCAGCTGTTCGACGTCTACAGCTCGGTCTGGTTCTCCGCGATCTACATCCTGCTGTTCGTCTCGCTGGCCGGCTGCATCGTCCCGCGCACCTGGCAGTTCGTCGGCGTGCTGCGGGCCCAGCCGCCGACCGCGCCGCGCAACCTGACCCGGATGCCGGTCTACGCGGCCTGGCGCACCGAGGCGGACGCCGACGTGGTGAACGCCGCCGCCCACCGGCTGCTGCGCAAGCGCCGGTTCCGCACCAACCTGGCCGGCGGCTCGGTGGCCGCCGAGAAGGGCTACCTGCGCGAGGTCGGCAACCTGCTCTTCCACATGTCGCTGTTCGCGCTGCTCGGCGGCTTCGCCTGGGCCAGCCTGGCGTCCGGCACCGGCGGCAAGCTGATGGTCGAGGGCGAGGGCTACTCCAACACCATCACCCAGCTCGACGACTTCAACGGCACGCGGTTCTACGGCACCGAGGACCTCGACCCCTTCTACCTGAAGCTGAACGGCTTCACCGCCAAGTTCCAGGACAAGGGCGACCAGATCGGCGCCGCCCGGCAGTTCACCGCGAACGTCGAGTACACGGCGGGCGAGGACACCTCGAAGCTCAAGCAGGGCACGATCGAGGTCAACCACCCGCTGGAGATCGGCGGCAGCAAGGTCTTCCTGATCGGCCACGGCTACGCCCCGGTCATCACCGTCAAGAACGGCAAGGGCGACGTCGTCTACCGGGGTTCCGTGCCGTTCCTGCCGCAGGACGGCAACCTGACCTCGACCGGTGTCGTGAAGGTCTCCGACTACGGCGTCGGACCGGACGGCAGCTCGACCCAGATGGGCTTCTCCGGCTACTTCCTGCCGACCGCGCCGCTGAGCTTCGAGGGCACCGGCCCGATCTCGCTCTTCCCCGGCGACGCCGCCCCCGAGCTGGTGCTGAACGCCTTCGCGGGCGACCTGGGCACCGACTCCGGCCTGCCGCAGAACATCTACCAGCTCAACACCCGCAAGCTGACCCAGCTGACCCAGGACGGCCAGCCCGCCAAGGCCCGGCTCAAGCCCGGCCAGGCCTGGGACCTGCCGGACGGCTACGGCAGCGTCACCTTCGAGGGCTACAAGCAGTGGGCCAGCTTCAACGTCTCGCACCGCCCGGGCAACACGATCGCCCTGACCGGTGCGGTGCTGGCGATCCTCGGCCTGATCGGCTCGCTGTTCGTGCAGCGCCGCCGGATCTGGGTGCGCGCGGTCGCCCTGCCGGGCGGCGGCACCCAGGTGGAGCTGGCCGGCCTGGCCCGCAGTGAGTCGGCGAAGATCGCCGAGGAACTGGCCGAACTCGCGGTGGACCTCCAGGACGACGCCCCGGCGTCGGAGGACGAGGACGACGCCGCACCCGAAGGCCCCGCGCCCGAAGGCCCCACAGCCGAAGGCCCCGCGCCCGAGGACCCCGCAGTCCCTGCCGACCAGAACTCCAAGGAGTAGACGGTGCATCTCGCCTCGGGGGTCGACCCACAGCTGGCCGACCTCTCCAACAAGCTGATCTATTCGGCGATGGTGGTCTACACACTCGCCATGTTCGCCCACATGATCGAGTGGACCTTCGGCAGCAAGGGCGCCGTCGCCGTCCGCTCGACGGAGCAGTCGGGCAGCCTGTCCGAGACCGTCGCCGGGACCAAGGGCGCGAAGAAGGTCACCGTCACCGTGGCGGGGGCCGGCGGCGGCACCACCACGCTCACCCGCACCGCCCTGGCGGGCGAGGGCGCGACGGTGGTCACCAGCGGGCGCGGCGCGGACGAGGAGGACGGCCCGGGCGCGGCCGGCAACAGCACCCGGGCCGACCTGGCCGGCCGGATCGCGGTCTCGCTCACCGTGCTGGGCGCCCTGCTGCACGCCGGCGGCATCGTCACCCGCGGCCTCTCGGTCTCCCGCTGGCCGTGGGGCAACATGTACGAGTTCTCCTGCGCCTTCGCCTTCGCCATGACGGCGGCGTACCTGGTGCTGCTGGCCTCGAAGAAGAACGTCCGCTGGCTCGGCCTGCCGGTCGTGCTCGCTGGGCTGCTGACCCTCGGCATCGCCACCACGGTGCTCTACACCGACTCCGAGCAGCTCGTCCCGGCGCTGCACTCGCCGTGGCTGGCGATCCACGTCTCGACCGCGATCTTCTGCGGCGGCGCCTTCTACGCGGCGTTCATCGCCACGCTGCTGTACCTCGGCAAGGACTCCTTCGACAAGCGGATCGCGGCCGGCCTGACCACCGGCCCGCTGGGCACCCCGGCGTCGGTCTGGCGCCGGCTGCCCGCCGCGTCCACCTTCGACAAGCTGTCCTACCGGATCAACGCCCTGGTCTTCCCGCTCTGGACCTTCACCATCATCGCGGGCGCGATCTGGGCCGAGGCGGCCTGGGGCAAGTACTGGGAGTGGGACCCGAAGGAGACCTGGTCGTTCATCACCTGGGTCGCCTACGCCTGCTACCTGCACGCCCGCGCGACGGCCGGCTGGAAGGGCCGCAAGGCGGCCTACCTGGCGCTGGCGGCCTTCGCCTGCTGGCTCTTCAACTACTACGGCGTGAACATCTTCGTCACCGGCAAGCACTCCTACGCGGGGATCTGACCGGGGCACACAGTCACCCACCGGCCCGGCTCTCCGCAGAAGGTAGCCGGGCCGAGGTGCGACAGGGGTAGTTCGTGCCGGCCGCCGGCCGGCACGGGGAGGAACGAGGAGGAAATCGCGCAATGGAGTGCGACGAGGTCATGCTGACCGTCCGAATCACCGCCGCCGAGCGCACGTTGCTCCGCCGGCTCGCCCAGGGACACCGCAGCGACGTGTCCGAGGTGGTGGCCGACGGCCTGCTGGACATCATCCCCACGCTCAGCTCGCCGGGGGACGCCTACCGCCTGCTGGGCGCTCTGACGGCGCCGGCGCCGTGCGCGCTGACGGTCTGGCTGCCGACCCCGCTGGCCGACCTGCTGGTGCCCGGCGCGGCGCGGATCGCGCAGGTCACCGAGGTCCGGATCGAGTCGGCCAGCGCGATGCTGGGCGCGGCGCTGCGGCTCTGGCTGGCCCAGGACCCGGTCCGGCTGGCCACCAACCTCAGCGTGATGCACGCGGGTCGGCCGTCGGCGCTGGTCGCCGCCTAGCGGGCGGCCAAGGGGGTACTCAGGGGGCGCTCAAGGGGCGCTCAAGGGGTGCTCAGGGGGTGCTCAGGGGAGGCCGTTCAACTGGCCAGCGGCAGCCGGGGGCTGCCGATGCCCTGGCCGGCGGGGCGGTCGTCGAAGGCCTCCCGCCGGGCGGGCACCGTCGGCGGCTCGGCCGGTCTGTCGCCCGGTCTGTCACCCCGTCTGTCGGTCGGCCTGTCCGCCGATCCGTCGGCGGGCCCGTCGATCGGTTCGGTGAGCAGCCGGCAGTCGGCCGCCGTCCGCCCGTCCTGGACCAGCAGCACCCGGACGGGCAGCCGGCGGCCGTCCGGCGCCTGCTCGTGGACCGCCTGGACGAGGCAGGGCCGGTCCAGCTCGATGTAGCGGTCGAAGGACGTCACCAGCTCGACCGGTACCACCGGTTCGGGGTGGCGCAGCCGCTGGGCGGCCTGCCGGGCGGCCTCCAGCACCAGCATCCCGGGCACGTGGTCCAGCTCGTGGTCGAACAGCACCGGGTGCCCGGCGTCGGTGCGCAGCAGCCAGGTGTCGGGCCGCAGGGTGGGGCTGAGCACGACGTCCGTGGGCTGTGCGCGGCCGACCAGCTCGGGCGCGGTGGGCGCGGGCAGCCGGGGCAGGGTGGCGGCCCGCCGCTCGGGGCCGCGCAGCCGGGCGTAGGAGGCGGGGGAGACGACCCGCAACTGGCCGGAGCCGTGACCGATCGGGTGGCCGTCCCGGGATATGTCGATGTGCACCCGCAGCGAGACCAGCCGGCCGTGCCGCATCCGGACGTCCTCGCAGCCGACCGCGAGCATCAGCGAGGCCGGCCCGGTGGTGACGGCCAGGCCGCGCAGCCCGTCCGGGCCGAGCGCGTAGGAGAGGTCCTCCATGACGAAGTGGTGGCCGCGCGGCACCCCGAAGCCGGCGTGGCCGATCAGCAGCCCGGCCTGCCGGATGGTCTCGGCCATCAGCACCGGGTCGTGGAAGCGGTCCCCGGGCAGGCGGTAGAAGGCGTGCAGCCGGGGCCACTGGGCGCCGAGCAGGAAGTCGTACGGACCGGTGGCCTGCCAGCCGGTGAGGAACACCTCGGACACCGAGGTGCGGTGCACCAGGTGGCGGGAGACGGTCCGCTCGTGGAAGTCGTAGCCGGGACCGGGGTGGGCGTACGGACCGTGGGCGTCCGGCTCTACGATCAATGGCATGACGGGCCCTACTCCAGGGTGACGGTCGAGCGGCCGGTACGGTCGCCTGAGATAAAACATACAGACCACCCGGTTTCTCTTCTGCGTCTGGGGTGGCCCCTGCCGCGCAGCCCGACGCGACCACGCTACCCCTACCCTGGACTGGGGTAATGGCCGCCCGGGGGGCGGCAGGCCCGGGGCGGGGGTGCTCCCCACTGGACGGCGGGGTCCGCGAAGGAGCTAGATTAGATACCAACCATGCGGTTTCGGTCGGCGCCGTCCGCATGCGAGGCGTCGCCCCCAACGGCGGCGCGCTGACAGCAGCGGGGCGGGCGGGGGGAAACGCGTCCGGCCGAGTCCGGAGGGGCCCAGTGGTCAAGCAGGAACGCGCGGGGCGGACCAGGCGTGCCGTGCTGCTCGCCGCGGCGGACACGTTCGCCGGCGTGGGCTTCGAAGCCGCCAGCCTGGTCGACATCAGCCGCCGGGCCGGGGTGAGCAAGGGCGCCCTCTACTTCCACTTCGTCTCCAAGCAGGCCCTCGCCGACGGCGTGCGCGCCGCCGCCGGGCGCGAGATCGGCTCGGCCGCGCTGCGCGCCCTGCGCTCCGGCGGACCGGCCCTCCAGGGCCTGATCGACTTCTCGCACGAACTCGCCCGGCTGCTGCGCGAGGACGTGATGGTCCGGGCCGGCGTCCGGCTCGGCCGCCAGGGCCCGCCCCGGGCCGACACCCCGGACGGCCCGCCCGGCGCGGACGCCGCCTGGCGTAGCCTCACCGCCGTCGTCCACCGGCTGCTGGACCGTGCCGCCGAGGCCGGCGAGCTGCGCCCCGGGCTGGACCGCCGGGCCGCCGCCGAACTGCTGACGACGATGGCGGCCGGCCAGGTGCTGCTCGCCGCCGAGGAGGCCGACCGGCCCGGTCCGGAGGCCGTCGGCCGGCTCTGGGCGGCCGCGCTGCCGGCCCTGGTGGCGGTGGAGCACTGCGCCGGCTACCGGCTCTGAGCGGCCCTGGGCGGGGAGCCCCGGCAAGCGCCCTGGGAAACGTCCGGGAGACGCCCCGGGAGACGCCCTAGGAGGGCACGCGCTCGGCGACGCTCAGCCGGGCGAGCGCGTGCGGCTGGACCAGGCCGGGCAGCACCAGCGTCCACAGGTCGGACATCCGCTGGATCAGGTCCCGCCGGTCGGTCAGCACCTGGGAGCTCAGCTGGATCCCGGTGACGGCCCCGGTGATCACCCCGGCGGCGGCCGCCAGGTCGATCCCCGGGTGGAGGTCCCCGGCGTCCCGGGCGCGTTCCAGCAGCCCGCGGGCCACGTCGGACCAGCCCTGGTAGGCGGCGATCTGCGGCTGGGTGAAGCTGCCGTGCTCGATCGTCAGCCGGATGCTGCCGCGCACCAGCGGGTCGTCCTGGAGGGCGTGGGCGAAGGCGTACCCGAGGTCGATCAGGGTCTGCACCGGGCTGTCCGAGGACGGCTGCCAGGTGCCCAGCCAGGCGCCCTGCCCCTCGATGACGGCGAGCGCCAGCTCTTCCTTCGAGTGGAAGTGGAAGTACAGCGCGCCCTTGGTGACACCGGCCCGGTCCAGGATCTCGGACATCGTGGCGGCGGCGTAGCCCCGCTCGTCGAACACCTCGGCCGCCGCGAGGAGTACCGTCTGGCGGGTCGCCAGCGCGCGGGCCTGCCTGGCCATCGCAGCCTCCCTGGATAGTTCTGGTCCATCGGCAGCGGCCGATCCTATGGGGGCCGACGGGGCGGCGGGCCGCATACCGTCCAGTAGGTATTCTACCGAGCCGCGCCGGGGCGGAGCGGACACCCGGTGGTCGGGGCGGCCGGGACCGGTGCCCCAGGCCGCCGGGAAGGCCGGAAGGCCGGCCACCCGGGTGGGGTGACCGGCCGTCGCGGGAGGTTCCGGGCCGTCAGGCGGCCTGCTGCCAGCTGACCGGCGAGTAGTAGGCCGGGCGGCGCTCCAGACGCTGCCAGTTGGCGATCGGCTCGACCTGCGCGGTCGCGGCGGCCTGCTGCGCGACGGCCGCCCGGGCCATCAGCACGGCGGTGAGGGCGGCCAGCTCCTCGTCGGAGAGCGAGCCGCGGACGATACGGACGAGGGGTTCGGCGGAAGCAGTCATGGTCTGGTTTTCTCCCCCGGTGGCTTGTGGTGTGTGGTGGTCGCTCGGAACTGCGTGCTGCGGGCCGCGCGTGGGCGCGGGCGTTACATCGGCGGGTTGCCGTGCTTGCGGCTGGGCAGGTCGGCGTGCTTGGTGCGGAGCATGGCCAGGGCGGAGGCGATCACCTGGCGGGTCTCGGCGGGGTCGATGACGTCGTCGACGAGGCCGCGTTCGGCCGCGTAGTACGGGTGCATCAGTTCGTTCTTGTATTCCTTGATCTTCTGGGCGCGCATGGCGTCGGGGTCTTCGGCGGCGTTGATGTCGCGGCGGAAGATGACGTTGGCGGCGCCTTCGGCGCCCATGACGGCGATCTCGTTGGTGGGCCAGGCGTAGGAGAGGTCGGCGCCGATGGAGCGGGAGTCCATGACGATGTAGGCGCCGCCGTAGGCCTTGCGCAGGATGAGCTGGATGCGGGGCACGGTGGCGTTGCAGTAGGCGTAGAGGAGCTTGGCGCCGTGGCGGATGATGCCGTCGTGCTCCTGGTCGACGCCGGGCAGGAAGCCGGGGACGTCGAGCATGGTGACGAGGGGGATGTTGAAGGCGTCGCACATCTGGACGAAGCGGGCGGCCTTCTCGCTGGCGTTGATGTCGAGGACGCCGGCGAGGGACTGGGGCTGGTTGGCGATGATGCCGGTGACGTGGCCGTCGATGCGGGCCAGGACGCACAGGACGTTGGTGGCCCAGCGTTCGTGGACTTCGAGGTATTCGCCGTGGTCGACGATCTCCTCGATGACCTTGCGCATGTCGTAGGGGCGGTTGCCGTCGGCGGGGACGAGGTCGAGGAGGGTGTCGTTGCGGCGCTCGACGGGGTCGTCGTTGACGGCGGGGGGCGGCATCTCGCGGTTGTTCTGGGGGAGCAGGGAGAGGAGGTAGCGGACTTCCTCGATGCAGGACTGCTCGTCGTCGTAGACGAAGTGGGAGACGCCGGAGACGCCGGCGTGGACGTCGGCGCCGCCGAGGCCGTTCTGGGTGATCTTCTCGCCGGTGACGGCCTGGACGACGTCGGGTCCGGTGATGAACATCTGGGAGGTCTCGCGGACCATGAAGACGAAGTCGGTCAGCGCGGGGGAGTAGGCGGCGCCGCCGGCGCAGGGGCCGAGCATGACGGAGATCTGCGGGATGACGCCGGAGGCCTTGGTGTTGCGCTGGAAGATGCCGCCGTAGCCGGCGAGGGCGGTGACGCCCTCCTGGATGCGGGCGCCGGCGCCGTCGTTGAGCGAGACCAGCGGGGCGCCGGCCGCGATGGCCATGTCCATGATCTTGTGGATCTTCTGCGCGTGGGCCTCGCCCAGCGCGCCGCCGAAGATCCGGAAGTCGTGCGCGTAGGTGAAGACGGTCCGCCCGTGCACGGTGCCCCAGCCGACGATCACACCGTCGGTGTGCGGCTTCTTCGCCTCCAGGCCGAAGCCCTGGGCGCGGTGCCGGCGCAGCGGCTCGACCTCGCGGAAGGAGCCCTCGTCCAGCAGCAGGTCGATGCGCTCGCGGGCGGTCAGCTTGCCCTTCGCGTGCTGGGCCTCGGTGGCCTTCTCGCTGGGGCCGCGCCGCACCTTCTCGCGCAGTTCGTGCAGCTCGGCGACCCGCCCGCGGGCGTCGGCCGCGACCTCGGGGACCTCGCCGTCGACTGGCGCCTCATGCACAACCGTCATCTCGAACCACTCCAAGGGTGAGGGAACTGTCCGACAGCCAACGTCTGCTGTGCCCCCGGCTGCGAATCACTTTCTTCACTTATGACTGTACGAGGGGCCGTGCGTTGGTTTCGGCGTCGATTCCGTACAAGGTCAGGTCCGTTTAGATGTCAGGCCTGCACAGAAGCGGTGGTGTCGAAGCCGGAGCGCTGGGTGTCCGTTCGAATACCGGGGGCTGTCGGTCAGGTGATGGCCCGATGATCTGAACATGAAGGAAAGCGCAGGTCAGGGCCCTCGTTCAGTAATGTAGGGCGGCCCTCTTGCGCCTTGCTCAAGCCCCGCTCAAGTCCGGTCGGGCACCGGTGCGGATCCGTGCTAGAGGGCGCCGAGTCGTAGGGAAGCGCCAAAAACACCACAGCCCACCCGGTGCCGTCCGGGTGGGCTGTCCGGGGGATCCCCCCAGTGGCTCCGATCAGCTCTTTCGGCCGTCCTCGGGCTCGTCCTCGCCTCGCAGCTCCTGCTCGCGGCGGCGCAAATCGGCCTCCCACCGCTTCAGCATGTCCTCGTGATCGTTGTCGCTCCTCTTCAACGAAGCGAGGAATTCGGGGTCGTCGTCCGGTGCGAGCGGGCGGCCGTCGCGCCGGACCGGCTGCCCCGGACGACCGTCGGCGTCGTCGGGCGCCCCGGTCCGCAGGAGGCCGCGCTGCTTGCCGGCCACCAGCCAGGCGATCGGGCCCACCGGCGGGAACAGCAGCACGATGAGCACCCACACCGGCTTGGGCAGGTGCTTCACCAGGTCCTCGGGCGTGGTCAGGCAGTCGATGAACGCCCACACCCAGAGCGCGAGCGGAAGGACGATGGTCAGAAGAATTCTCAGCACGGCGGCGATCTCCCTGCGGGGCGGTCGGGGCGGGTGCCTTCCCGGGGCCCTTGACGGAGCCAGGCTATCCGGTGGCGGATACTGACAGGCATGGCATACGACGATCTCCGCTCGTTCCTGCGGGCACTCGACCGTGAGGGCGACCTCAAGCGCATCAAGGCAGAGGTGGACCCGCACCTGGAGATCGGCGAGATCGTCGACCGGGTCCAGAAGGCCAAGGGCCCCGCGCTGCTCTTCGAGAACGTCAAGGGCTCGTCGATGCCGCTCGCGATGAACGTCTTCGGCACCGAGCGGCGCCTCGCCAAGGCGCTCGGCCTCAAGGGCCCGGACGACATCGCGGAGAAGATCGCCGGCCTGCTCAAGCCCGAGCTGCCGCAGGGCTTCACCGGCTTCCGGGACGCCTTCGGCAAGCTCGCCTCGATGGCGCACGTGCCGCCCCGGCACGTGAAGTCCGGTGACGCACCGGTCCACGAGGTCGTGCTCACCGGCGACGACGTCAACCTGGACGAGCTGCCCGCCCTGTTCACCTGGCCGATGGACGGCGGCTCCTTCTTCAACCTGGGCCTCACCCACACCAAGGACCCGGACAGCGGCATCCGCAACCTCGGGCTCTACCGGCTCCAGCGGCACGACCGCCGCACCATCGGCATGCACTGGCAGATCCACAAGGACAGCCGCAACCACTACGCGGTGGCCGCGAAGCGCGGCGAGCGGCTGCCGGTCGCGATCGCCTTCGGCTGCCCGCCCGCCGTGACCTACGCGGCCACCGCGCCGCTGCCCGGCGACATCGACGAGTACCTGTTCGCCGGCTTCGTCGCCGGGGAGCGGGTGAAGATGGTCGACTGCAAGACCGTCCCGCTCCAGGTCCCGGCCGACGCCGAGGTGGTGCTGGAGGGCTGGCTGGAGCCCGGTGAGATGCTCCCCGAGGGCCCGTTCGGCGACCACACCGGCTTCTACACCCCGCAGGAGCCGTTCCCGGCGCTGAAGATCGACTGCGTGACGATGCGCCGCCGCCCGATCCTCCAGTCCATCGTGGTCGGCCGCCCGCCGACCGAGGACGGCCCGCTGGGCAAGTTCACCGAGCGGTTCTTCCTGCCGCTGCTGAAGATCATCATCCCGGACATCGTCGACTACGACCTGCCCGAGGCCGGCGGCTTCCACAACTGCGTGATCGTCTCGATCGACAAGAAGTACCCCAAGCACGCCCAGAAGACGATGCACGCCATCTGGGGCGCCCACATGATGTCGCTGACCAAGCTGATCATCGTGGTGGACTCCGACTGCGACGTGCACGACTACCAGGAGGTCGCCTGGCGGGCCTTCGGCAACGTCGACTACAGCCGCGACCTCACCGTCGTCGAGGGCCCGGTCGACCACCTCGACCACGCCTCCTACCAGCAGTTCTGGGGCGGTAAGGCCGGCATCGACGCGACCCGCAAGCTCCCCGAGGAGGGGTACACCCGCGACGGCGGGTGGCCCGAGATGGTCGAGTCGGACCCGGCCACGGCCGCCCTGGTGTCCCGCCGCTGGAAGGAATACGGGCTGTGAGCACGGCTGCCGTCGAAACCCCGGGGCGCACGAAGGCCTTCCTGCGCCTGGTGATGATCGAGCACTCGGTCTTCGCCCTGCCCTTCGCCTACACCGCCGCACTGACGGCCATGTTCCTCGCCGACAAGCGGGTGCACTGGGGCGAGCTGTTCATCGTCACCGTCTGCATGGTCGGCCTGCGCACCTTCGCCATGGCCGCCAACCGGATCATCGACCGCGAGATCGACGCCCGGAACCCGCGCACGGCCTCGCGCGAACTCGTCACGGGCGCGGTGTCGCTGAAGACGGCGTACGCCGGCTCGGCCGTGGCGCTGATCGTCTTCCTCGGCGCGGCGGCGATGCTCAACCCGCTCTGCCTGGCGCTCGCGCCGGTCGCCGTCGTGCCGATGGTGGTCTACCCGTACGGCAAGCGCTTCACCGACTTCCCGCAGGCCATCCTGGGCCTCGCCCAGGCCATGGGCCCGGTCGGCGCCTGGCTCGCGGTGACCGGCACCTGGTCGTGGGACGCCCTCGTACTGGGCGTCGCGGTCGGCGTGTGGATCGGCGGCTTCGACCTCATCTACGCCTGCCAGGACGTCGAGTCCGACCGGCACGGCAAGGTGCGGTCGGTACCGGCCCGCTTCGGCATCCCGGCGGCCATCTGGGGCGCACGGGTGTGCCACGTCGTCACGACGCTCCTGCTGGGGTGGTTCGCGCTCCTGACCCACGCCGGTGCGGCGTTCTGGGTCGGCCTGGTCGTCGTCGCGGGGGCGTTCGTCTACGAGCACACCATCGTCAAGCCGAACGACCTCTCCAAGCTGAACCGGGCGTTCTTCCAGACCAACGGCTTCGTGGGCATCTCGCTGTTCGTCTTCGCCCTGCTGGACCTGATCATCCGTGGGATCGGGGTCTGATCCCCGCGAAGCCGCTTGCGTAGACCCCGTCGCCTTGGCTGGCCTGGATCAGGTGAGTGGCGGGGTCAGCTGGCAGACGGCGACGAGTTCGAGTCGGGGGACGATGTAGTAATTGATCAGTCCTCCAGCGACGTCGAGGCACTGCATGGGCTCGCCGCTGCCCTCGTACGTGGTGCCATCCAGGTAGAGCGCCTCGGCTGCCCGAACCAGTTCGGCGGCCTTCTGCTCGACTGCCGCGAGGAAGCCAGCCGGTGCCCCGCCGGTGACATGCTCCTCGCTGGGCAGGTACTCCCAGCTCCAGCTCACCCGTTCACCGCCGAGAAGGCGGACCGGTACAGCACGGCGACCTCCGCGGCGTGTCGGCGGCACTCCTCAGTGGTTGCCGCGTGGTTGGCCAGGTAGTTCGCCCGGTGGTAGGCCAGTGCCGTGGCCGGAACCCGTTCGATCTCCACCACGGCGGCCCAGTGGGCAACGAACGCGCGGATCGGGTTGACGCTGCCTGCCTCGATGGCTGCCGCCATGGCTCTGGTCTGCCCTTCCACCATCTCCGGAAGTCGGTCGGCAGCCACCACGGCGAGCGCGGCCTTGATCGCCGCGGGGGTCTTCTCAGGCTGAGGGATGAGTTCGGCTCCATTCGACACCGGCTGGCTCACAGGGCGCTCCTCTCGTCTCGTCCGAGCCTAGCCGGGTCAGCGGAACAGCGCGGCGTGATCCGTGGCCCAGGTGCGGAAGTTGCGGGGTGGGTGGCCGGTGAGGTCCTGGACCGTTGTGGTGGCCGGGTTCGGGGTGGTGATGCGGGCGTGGATGAAGTCCAGTGCGCTGTCGACGGCCACCCCGGGCCGGCCGGTGGCGGACATGCGGCGGCGGGCCGCCTCGCGGGGGATCTCCTGCCACTTCACCGGGCGGCCGGCGGCCTCGCCGATGATGTCCACCTGTTCCGCCTGGGTGGGGCACTCCGGGCCGGTGAGCAGATAGTGCGCGCCGTCGTGGCCGTCCTCGGTGAGGGCGCGGACGGCGACCGCCGCGATGTCCCGTTCGTCCACCGGGTTCAGTCCGGCCGCGCCGCCGTAGCCCTGCACGGCGCCCCCGGAGCGGATCTCCTGCGCCCACTGGAGCGCGGCGGTGAACCCGTGTGCCCGCAGCACCGTGTGCCGGACCCCGCTCCCGGCGAGCAGCGCCTCCACCTCGCCCTCGGCCCGGACGGCCGTCGAGGAGAGGAACACCACCCGCCCGACCTCCCGGGCCAGCACCCCCACCGCGTCCGCTGCCTCGTCCGCCGTGGTGAACGGCCACCCCAGCAGCACCGCGCTCGCCTCCTGGACCGCCGCCTCCAGCGATGCCGGGTCGAGCAGGGCCCGCTGTGTCAGGGTCCGCACGCGCACCCCGGCGGCGGCGAGCTGCAGCCCGACGTGTCGCTCGACCGCTCCGGGGACGCCGACCGCAAGTACAGGTGACGCCTCGTCAACTCGCTTCTCTGTCATGCCTTGAACGTAGGCGAGAAGTATGAGACGCCCCATGTGTGCGGGTCTCCGGTTCATGTGCCATCGTCTACCAGGCGCGCGCCAACTCGCGTGCGCCCCCGAGTGCTTCGCGCGCTGACCTCGCCCGGGCCCCCGCCGCCTGGCCGGGCGCCGGCTGCGCACAGGAAGTCGGCGAGTCCGACTTCCTGTGCGCTCGGCCCGGGGTGGCTACTCCGAACGGCTGGAGATGAAGGCCTCGTACTGGGCGGCCGTGAGCAACTGCTTCAGCTCGTCAGGCTTGGCGACGGTGAGCTCGATGATCCAGCCGTCGCCGTACGGGTCCGTGTTGATCAGCTCGGGTTCGTCGTTCAGGCCCTCGTTCACCGCGGCGACCGTTCCGGTGAGCGGCATGAAGATCTCGCTCACCGCCTTGACGGACTCCACCGTGCCGAACGCTTCGCCGGATTCGAGCTGCTTCCCCAGGGTGGGGATGTCGGCGAAGACGACGTCACCGAGCTGCTTCTGCGCGAAGTCGGTGATGCCCACCCGGGCCTTGTCCTTGCCGGTGGTCCGCACCCACTCGTGGTCCTTGGTGTACTTGAGGTCTTTCGGGACGTTGGCCATGGGGATCTCCGCGAGGTCGAGGCGACTGCACTGACGGACCGTCAGTCATGCGGAGGAGCCTGCTACAGGTCCCCGCCCCTCGCCGCGAAGCGCACCCGGTCGGGTGAAGGCGGGTGTCAGTTGTGCAGGAAGGACTCCAGCGAGGTGGCCAGTGCCACCGGCGTCTCGTACATCGGGTAGTGGCCGCTGCCGTCGAGCTCCTCCAGTTCGGCATTGGGGTAGTGGGCGAGCCAGGTGCCGCGCATCACGTCGGCGGTCAGGGCGAGGTCGTGTGCGCCCACGATCACTTTGACGGGGACGGGGTTCCCGTTGATGCGGCGTTCCAGGTCGGCCGTCGCCCAGTCCCGCACGTACCCGCCGAAGGCCTCGGGCGTGGAGAGCCGGAGCGACTGGTCGACCATGCGGTCCAGCCAGACCCGGCCCGCCCGCTGCCCGGTGACCAGGTCGAGGATCGCGTACCGCTTCTCGCGGTCCTCGGCGGCGCCGTAGAACAGCGCCTCGCCGTCGGCGTCCAGCGGGTAGGCCCCGGCGGGGACGGGCGCCAGGCCGACGAGCTTGCGCACCCGCAGCGGCGCCTCGGCCAGCACCTGCTGCGCGGCCTTGCCGCCCATCGAGTGGCCGATCAGCGAGAAGCGGTCCCAGCCGAGTTGGTCGGCCAGGGCGAGCGCGTCGGCGGCGATCTCGGCGAGCGTGTAGGAGCCGGTGACGTCCTTGCGTTCTCCGTAGCCCCGGTAGTCGAGGAACGCGTAGCTGAAGGCCCTGCCGTCGAGGTAGTCGAGGAAGGGGCCCCAGCCCGCGCTGGTGCCGAACCAGTCGTGCAGGACCAGGACGTGGTGGTCGCCGGTGCCGGTCGAGCGGTGAGGGATCGTCATGCCCTCGGTCCTTCCCCGGAAGCCTCCCACCCGAACGGCCGGTCGCCGGCCCGTGCGGCAGGCGGCTACGCCATGGGTCGTCGGGCGAAGTCCGGGGCGTGTTCGGGGCGGGGGCCGAAGGCGATCAGGCGGGAGATGCCCAGCCGGACCGCCGGGACGTGACGGACGAGCGCGGCGAATCCCATCGGCGGGCCGGACCGCCGGCCGGTGAGCGCCGGGACGAACATCACGCCGTGCAGGACCCGTTGCAGCCGTTGGATGACCACCGTCGGCATCTGGCGCCGCCGTTGCACCCGGGCGAGCGCGGCGGTGGTCGGGCGGCCGCGCAGCAGCGGCTCGGCGAGCAGGGTGGCGGCCGCGACGGCGTCCTGGATGGCGAGGTTGATGCCCACCCCGCCGGCCGGGGACATCGCGTGGGCGGCGTCGCCGATCAGCAGCAGCCCGTCGGTGTACCAGCGGTCCAGCCGGTTGAGCCGGGCGTCGAGCATGTGGACGTCGTCCATGCCCGCCAACTGGTCGACGCGGTCGGCGTACTGGGGCAGCAGCCGGGCGATCCGCTCGCGGAAGCGCTCCACGCCTTCGGCGCGCAGCTGCGGGTCGGAGCCCTTCGGCTTGAAGTAGGCGATCTGGAAGTAGCTGTCGCGGGCGATGCTGAGGGCCAGCTCGCCGTCACCGAAGCCGGCGATGAGGCTGGGCGGCGCGGCCTGCTCCTCCGCGTGCCGGGGCAGGCGGAACCACCAGACGTCGAAGGGCACCGGGTACTCCTCGGCCACCAGCCCGGCCGCCTTGCGCAGGGTGGAGTGCCGGCCGTCGGTGCCGACGGTGAGGTCGGCGCGGAGCTCGCCCTGCTCGCCGTCCCGGGTGCGGTAGCGCACGCCGGCCACCCGGCCGCCCTCCCGGATCAGCCCGGTGGCCTCGGTGTTCATCCGCAGGGTGAAGGTGGGCTCCTGCCGGGCTTCCTCGACGAGGAAGTTGAGCAGGTCCCACTGCGGCATCATCGCGATGTAGTTGTACGGCGCGGGCAGCCGGTCGTAGGCGCTCAGCGGGACTTGGCCGACGCCGGGCACCGGCACCACCAGGTTGCCGAGCCGGCTCTGCGGCAGCGCGGCGAACTTCCGGCCGAGGCCGAGTTCGTCCATCAGTCGCACGGTGGAGGCGTGGACGGTGTCGCCGCGGAAGTCCCGCAGGAAGTCCCCGTGCTTCTCCAGCACGGTCACCTCGACACCCGCCCGGGCCAGCAGCAGGCCCAACATCATTCCGGCCGGTCCGCCCCCGGAGATCACGACGCTCATGGCTCTCTCCCTTGCTGTGCTCGGTTGATCACCTTCCGTGTGGAACTTACATTTACAGAGTCTCTGGAACTGTCTCAGGTGTCAAGTAGTATGCTGCTCCACATGAAGGATCTGGTGGCGGCCGCCCTCACGGCGGCGAAGGACCGGGGCCAGGACGTCGCGGACGTCCCGCTGACGGCGATCGCCGCGACGGCCGGCATCTCCCGCAGCACCCTGCTGCGCAGGCTCGGCGGCTGCCGGGCACCCCTGGACGAGGCGGTCCGGCAGGCGGGCGTCGACCCGGGCGGACGGCCGCCGGTACGGGAACGCGCGATCGCGGCGGCGGCCGGGCTGGTGGCCGAACGCGGCCTGGGCGGGGTCACCCTGGACGCCGTGGCGGACCGCGCCGAGTGCTCGCTGCCCAGCCTGCACACCGTCTTCGAGGGCCGGGACGGCCTGCTCACCGCCGTCTTCCTCCAGTACGGCCCGCTGCCGGACCTGGAGGCGCTCGCCGCGAACCCGCCGGAGCGCCTGGAGGACACCGTCCGGGCGCTCCACCGCGCCTTCGCCGCGGCCTTCGACCGCCAGCCCCGGGTCATGCCGGCGGTCTTCGCCGACCTGTTCGCCCGACCGGACGGCCCCGCCTCCCGGATGATGGCGGCCCACCTGCCGCGACTGTTCGACGGCCTCGGCCGGCTGCTGCTGCCGTACATCGAGGCCGGACGGCTGCGTCCGCTGCCGCTCCCGGTGCTGGTCCAACTGCTGTTCGGCCCGCTGATCAACCACATCCTGCTGCGGCCGGTCCTCGAACCGGCGCTCGGCGCCGGACTGCCCTCGCTGGAGGAGTCCATCGACCTCTTCGCCGAGGCCTACCTGCGGGCGGTCGCCCTGCCGTAGCGGGGCCGGGAGACCGCCTGATCCGTTCCTGGGACGTGCCTGCCGGAAAGCACCGAGCTCTCCCGGAAAACGCCGAGCCCCGGCCCGCCGGGCGAAGCCGGGGAGCCGGGGAGCCGGGGCTCGGACGGGGGCGGTCAGGCGCTGCGGCGGCGGCGCGCGACGAAGAGCGCGCCGATGCCGCTGACGAGCAGGGCGGCGGCGCCCGCCGCGGTCTTGATGACACCGTCCGACCCGGTGTGGGCGAGCTCGCCGCCCGCCAGCTGGGTGGTGCCGGTGGTGCCGGTAGTGCCAGTGGTGCTGGTGGTGTCGGTCTCGTCGGCGGTGCCGGTGGTGTAGCTGGTCCGGATGACGGGGCCGGTGCCGATGCCGGAAGTGTCGGTAGTGACCTGGATCGCGTTGCCCTGCGGGCTCGCGCTGGCGGCGTGGGCGGTGCCCTCGTTGATGACGGCGGACGGGTCGACGGAGGTCTGGCCGACCTTGGCCTCGGCGGTGTAGGCGAGGCGGACGTGCTTGGTGATGGTCGCGCCTGCCGCGAGGGCGTCGCCGCTGAGGAGGTAGCGGACGGGGCCGCCGGCCTGGGGGCCCGGGGTGCCGGGCACGGTCTCCCAGGCGCCATCGGCCTTCTGCATCTCCAGGACGCTGTGCGAGTCGGCCCACAGGATGGTGGCGAGCTTGCCGTAGCGGGAGGCGCTGGGGTTGTTGACGGCGACGTCGAACTCGACCGGGGCGCCGCCGGCGACGGCGGTGGTCGGCGCGTTCTTGAGCTGGACGACCAGGGACTTCACCGCGACGTCCTTGGTGGCCTCGGCGAGCACGGTGTCCTCGGCCGCCGGGTCGACGACGGCGGAGTAGAGCTTGGTCGGCAGGCTGTAGCCGCCCGTGTCGTTGTTGCCCACGGCGGCGAGCCGCAGCTGGAAGGTCCTGGTGGCGCCGGCGGGGACGGTCAGGCCGGTGACCTTGCCGCTGAAGTTGAAGGTCTTGTCGCTCTGCTTGAAGGTCAGCTCGACGGGCTTCCAGGTGCCGTCGGCGTCGCGGTACTCGATGGCGAACGCGTCGTGAACCCGGGCGTGCACGTTGCTCACGTTGAGCTTCAGGGTGAACGGGGCCTCGGTGGTGCCCGGGTTGGTGACGGTCTCGGAGAACTCGACGGGCTCGCCGCCGTACCCGATCGGGGCCGGCTCCTGGATGGTCAGCGCCGGCTTGGCGGCGACCGGGGCGGCGGTGACGTCGATCGCGACGAACTGGGGGCCGACGATCGCCTGCATGGCCCCGGCGCCCTGGTCGAGCATCGCCCACGGGTGGATGTAGGCCGTGCCGAGCGGGGCGTCGGCGGTGAACGCGAAGCGGACGTGCCGGGTGTCGCTGCTGCCGGCGGCGATGGTCCTGTCGTCGGTGAGGTGGTACGTGACGCGGTCGGAGCCCGGCTGGCTGCTGGCGGTGCCGGTGATGTTCTCCCAGCTGCCGTCGGCCTTCCGCACCTGGAGCGTGCTGTGCTTGTCCGCCTCCACGACCTTGTCGACGGTGGTGTAGCGCGAGGCGCTGGGGTTGTTCACGGTGACGTCGAACTCGACCGGGGCGCCGCCGGCGACGGCGGTGGTCGGCGCGTCCTTGACCTGCACGGTGATGGCCTTGGCCGCGACCTGGTCGGTGCTCTCGGCGAGGACGGTGGTGCCGGTCGCGTCGAGGACGGCGGAGCTGAGCGTGACGGTCGAGTCCTGGTTGGACCAGTAGGCGGCGAGCTCGGTGGTGAGGCGCAGCTGGACGGTCCTGGTGGCACCGGCGGCGACGGTCAGGCCGGGGACGGTGTCGGCGACGGGCTTCCAGGTGCCGTCCGCGTCGCGGTAGTCGACCTTGATGGCGTGCGTCGCGATGGGGCCCGCGCCGCTCGTGCCGATCCTCAGCGTGAACGAGGCCTCGGTGGTGCCGGGGTTCGTGATGGTCTCGGCGAACTCGACCGGCTGCCCGCCGCGGCCGACCGTCGCCGGCGCGTTGACCTTCAGCGACGGCTTGTCGGCCGTGGCCTCGGCGGCCGGCGCGGCGGGGGCGGTGGCGGCCGCCGGTGCCTCGGCGGCGTACGCGGCCGGGGAGGACAGCACCGCGCCGGTGGCCAGCAGCACGCCGAGGGTGGCGGCGGTGAGGACGGTGGAGCGGGAGCGACGGGCGCGGACAACGGACATGGAAATACCCCCCGGGGTGTTCTGCCGTCGGCATTTCAGCCGCCGGCCGGTACGTGTGCTTGGAGTCGGACCCGAAGTTCGAGGGCGTCGCCCCCAGCGCCTCTCGCGGTCCGGGTTCGGCGGGCTTCCCCGCCTCTCACTGACATAGACGTGCGGCGGCCGCCGGGGTTGCAGGTGATCCAAAAGTTTTTTCGAAAATCTCTGAGACCGCCCTGACCTGCGGTTCCGCTCTCCAGCGCCCGCCGGGCTCAGTGCAGCGCGAGCTCGTCGCCCACGCTCAGCCGCCCGGGGGCGGCGACCTCGGCGAGGGCGTCGAGCCGGCCGTCGTGGGCGTGCACGATCGCCTTGAGGATCTCGGGGGCGTGCGGCAGCCCCGGCTGCGGGGCGCCGGTCATCGCGCAGCGCTCGCTGGAGCGGACGAAGGCGAGGCGGGCGCCGGTGCCGCCCTGCCCCTCCCGGCCGAACCAGCCGTCCTCGACGAAGGGCGGGGTGCCCGGGGGCGTCCGCAGCAGGATGTTGGGGCGGAACCGGCGCTCGTCGACCACCGTGAAGGGGGCGGCCTCGCGGACCCAGTCCAGGGTGGCGGTGGTGAGCACGCTGACCGGCAGCTGGTCGAAGTGGGAGACGGCGTCCTCGCGGGCGAGTTCGACGTCCTCGCGCTGGAGGTAGGCGCGCAGGAAGGCGGCCGGGTCGGCGACCGGGTGGCCGAGCGGGTCGAACAGTTCGGGGCCGTCGATCCGGTGGCCGAGGCGGGCGGAGAGGCGGAGCAGGCCGTCCATCCGGCGGAAGCGGCGGGTGTTCTTGCCCGAGCCGAGCTTGCCGTCCGCGTCGCGGACGGCGTAGAGGCGGTCGCCGGCCAGGCCGCGCTCGTCCACCTCGACGGAGTCGAGCCGCTCGCCGCCGGTGGACTTCACGGGGTAGCGCCAGAGTCGCTCGATCACTCCGATGATCTCTGCCATGGGCGGACAGCGTAGCGGCGGCGCCGGGGGATGGTCTAGACCAAGTCCCGTGCGGCGACTGGCCGGAACGGCCCACGGCGGGTCTTCAAACTCCAGTCGGCGCGCAGGCGGGGGTTTGAAGACCCGCCCTAGCCCAGCCGTGCCACCGCCCGGACCGGCGCACCGTCCGCCGCCGCCAGCCGCAGCGGGAACAGCGACACCTCGACCGGCCGCCCGGCCTCCTGGGCGTCCAGCAGCGCCCGCAGATCGGTCAGGTTCTCGGCGATCACCCCGCCGCCGGGCGCCCCCAGCAGCACCCGGTGCGCGGCGAGGGTCGGCTCGTCGGCGCCGGGCTGGTCGTGCTCGTCGGTGAGGTCCGCGAGCAGCGCGGCGACCGCCGGGTCGCCCGGGCCCGGGTCGGGGGTGGGGTCGACGCTCAGCGCGTCCACCCCGACGGTCCGCACCCCGGCGGCGACGATCGCCTCGGCGGCGGCCGCGGTCAGGCTGGGGTGCGCGAGGTAGGCGTCGGTGCCCCAGTGCCGGGCCCAGCCGGTGGCGAGCAGCAGGACGGACCCCTCGCCGACGCGCGCCAGGGCGGGCGCGAGCAGCTCGGGGGTGACGGCGGCCCGGGGCTCCAGTCCGCGCAGGTCGGCGAGCACCGCGGGGCCGGTGAACCGCTCCAGCGGCAGCCCGTCCAGGGTCGGCCAGGTGACGTCCACGTGGTAGGGCGCGTCCACGTGCGTCCCGGACTGCGAGCCGAGGTGCAGGGCCAGCACGTTCACCCCGGCGGTGGCGGTGGTGAGCGCGGGCTCCAACAGGACGGCCGGATCGCCGGGGTAGACCGGCATCGCGGTGGTCACCTGATGGGTGAGGTCGACGAGGGTCGCTGCCATACCCCCATCCTTCCAGGGGAGCCCGCGGATGAGGCCCGACCGGGTGAGTCCGGATAGAAATGGGACATGGGAACAGTCAAGCGTCAGCCGTGGGTGGTCGGGGTCTCTGGTGCGTCGGGGACGCCGTACGCCGCCTCGGTGATCCGGGCGCTGCTCGCCGCCGGGGAGCCGGTGGACCTGATCGTCAGCCGAGCCGCCCGGCTCACCATCCTCGACGAGACCGGCATCTCCTTCCGGGACGCCCACTGGCGCGCCGACCTGGCCGCCTGGCTGGGCTCCGACGAGGGCCTGGACGACGTCCGCTACTGGCCCGCCGGGGACTTCGCGGCCGGCCCGTCCAGCGGCTCGTACCCGGCCAAGGGCATGCTGGTGGTGCCCGCGACCACCGGCGCGGTGGCCGGGATTGCGCTCGGCCTGAGCAAGGACCTGCTGCAGCGGGTGGCCAGCGTCACCCTCAAGGAGCGCCGCCCGCTGGTCGTGTGCGTGCGCGAGGCGCCACTCAACGGGGTGACGTTGAAGCACCTGGTGGAGCTCGACGCGCAGGGCGCCGTCGTCCTCCCCGCCTCTCCCGGGTTCTACGCCGGCGGCTCGACCGTGCGGGAACTCGTCGACTTCGTGGCCGGCCGGGTGCTGGACGCGGTCGGCGTCCCGCATTCCCTGTACCTGCGCTGGGAAGGGGAGTTGGGGGCGGCGGCCCGCCGGGCCGACGAGAACGGCAGCGTGTCGGCTGAGGGGGAGTGAGGAGGCCGTGGGCGGGAGAGTATCTTCTCTGCGATATCCGGGTTGTTCCGCGCATGGCGCCTTGGAATCCGGATAATGATCTGTGGGTCTGGTGAGGTTCGGAAGGACGCGGACGGTATATGGACACGGTGGACAGACAGCTCATCCAGGCGCTCCGGGAGAACGGCCGCGCGTCCTACGCCGAGCTGGGCCGGCTGGTCGGGCTCTCCGGCCCGAGCGTCACGGACCGGATCAACCGGCTGGAGCAGGCCGGTGTCATCACCGGCTACCGCGCGACGGTCAATCCGGCCTCGCTCGGCTTCGGCGTCACGGCCCTGATCGGCCTTCAGCTGACCGACGCCGCCGATCACGAGGACGTCGCGCACCGGCTCAAGGACCTCAACGAGGTCGAGGACTGCTGGTTCATCGCGGGTGACGACTCCTACATGCTCAAGGTCCGGGTGGCCGACGTGGCTGGCCTGGAGTCGGTGGTCAAGCGGATCTCGGGCACGAAAGGCGTGGCCCGCACCCGCACCACCGTCGTACTCTCCACGAAGTGGGAGAACCGGGTGAGCGAACTCCCTCCCGAAGGAGAGTGACGGATGGCACTGGTCGGTCTGGAGGAGCTGCGCGCCGCTCGGCAGCGGATCGCGGGGGTGGCCGTGCGCACCCCGCTGGTTCCCGCCCCGTGGGCGGACGAGGGGGAGCGCCGGCTCTGGCTGAAGCCCGAGAACCTCCAGCCGACCGGGGCCTTCAAGACCCGCGGCGCGTACAACCGGCTGGCCGCGCTCACCGAGGCCGAGCGGGCCCGCGGCGTGGTCGCCCAGTCGAGCGGCAACCACGCGCAGGCGGTGGCGTACGCGGCGGCGCTGCTCGGCATCAAGGCCGTGATCGTGATGCCGGACACCTCGCCGGCGGTGAAGGTGGAGTCCACCCGGGGGTTCGGCGCCGAGGTGGTCCTGGTGTCGCCGGAGGAGCGGGACACCCTGCCCGCCGAACTGGCCGAGCGGCACGGCTACGTCTGGGTGCCGCCGTACGACGACCCGTTCATCATCGCGGGCCAGGGCACGGTCGGCCTGGAGATCGCCGAGGACGCCCCGGCCGGGCTGGACACCGTCCTGGTGCCGGTCAGCGGCGGCGGCCTGATCTCCGGGACGGCGGCCGCGCTCAAGCTCACCCGCCCGGGCATCCGGGTGATCGGCGTGGAACCGGAGCTGGCCGCCGACGCGCAGGCCAGCTTCCGGGCCGGCCGCCGGCTGGCCTGGCCGGTCGCCGACACCTACCGGACCATCGCGGACGGCCTGCGTACCCCGTCGGTCGGCGAGCTGCCCTTCGAGCACCTGACCGCGTACGTGGACGACATCGTCACCGTCACCGAGGACGAGATCCGCGCCACCGTCGCCCTGCTGGCCCGCCGCGGCCGGCTGGTCGCCGAGCCCTCCGGCGCGGTCGCCCCGGCAGCCTACTTCCACCGCGCCGCCGAGACCGGGGGCCGGACGGTCGCGGCCGTGGTCAGTGGTGGCAACATCGACCCCGCACTGCTCGCTGAGCTGCTGTCGGCATAGGCGTACGCTCGGTCCGGCAAGGAATCGAAGTCGGAGGAGGCGGGGCACCGCATGGACGCAGGGCTGAAGCGCGAGCTGGAGGCGAAGGTCTACGCGGGTGAGCGGCTGACCCGCGAGGACGGGATCGCGCTCTACGAGAGCGACGACCTGGCCTGGCTGGGCGGTCTGGCCCACCACGTGCGGACGCGGAAGAACGGCGACGTCGTCCACTTCAACGTCAACCGCCACCTCAACATGACCAACGTGTGCAGCGCGTCCTGCGCGTACTGCTCGTTCCAGCGCAAGCCGGGCGAGAAGGACGCCTACACGATGCGCATCGAGGAGGCCGTCCGGCTCGCCAAGGCGATGGAGGTCGACTCCCTCACCGAGCTGCACATCGTCAACGGCCTGCACCCGACCCTGCCCTGGCGCTACTACCCGCGCTCGCTGCGGGAGCTGAAGGCGGCCCTGCCGAACGTCTCGCTGAAGGCCTTCACCGCCACCGAGATCCACTGGTTCGAGAAGATCAGCGGCCTGCCCGCCGACGAGATCCTGGACGAGCTGATCGACGCCGGCCTGGAGTCGCTGACCGGCGGCGGCGCGGAGATCTTCGACTGGGAGGTCCGCCAGCACATCGTCGACCACGACACCCACTGGGAGGACTGGTCGCGGATCCACCGCCTCGCCCACAGCAAGGGCCTCAAGACGCCGGCCACCATGCTGTACGGCCACATCGAGGAGCCCCGCCACCGGGTGGACCACGTGCTGCGGCTGCGCGAGCTGCAGGACGAGACCGGCGGCTTCCAGGTCTTCATCCCGCTGCGCTACCAGCACGACTTCCACGACTCCAAGGACGGCGTCGTGCGCAACAAGCTGATGGCCCGCACGGAGATGGCCACCGGCGCCGAGGCGCTGAAGACCTTCGCGGTCTCCCGGCTGCTCTTCGACAACGTCCCGCACGTCAAGGTCTTCTGGGTGATGCACGGCGTCACCACCGCCCAGCTGGCGCTCAGCCACGGCGCGGACGACATGGACGGCTCAGTGGTCGAGTACAAGATCACCCACGACGCGGACAACTTCGGCACCCCGAACAAGCTGGGCCGTGACGACCTGCTCGACCTGATCCGCGACGCCGGCTTCCGCCCGGTCGAGCGCAACACCCGCTACGAGATCATCCGCGAGTACGAGGGCCCGGACCTGGGGCGCCGCGAGGCCCCGCAGGCGATGCGCCTCTGACCGGAGAACTCCCCCGCCGCCCGGGCCCCGGCCCGGGCGGCGGCGTTTCTTCACCGCCCCCGCACCCGCCCCGGGTTTACCAACCGGTACACCGTTTGGCAGGATCGGCGGTATGTCCGGTTCTCATCGCGCCACCACGTACCCGTCGTACGAGCCGATAGCGGAGCCGGTGTACGGGGTGCCGCAGCAGCCGTACGGGGCGGGTGAGCCGTACCAGCAGCCCGTCCGGCAGGACCACTACGGCGAGTACGGGCAGCTCCCGCAGGCCCCTGACGGGTCCTTCGAGGCGTACGAGCAGCCGTTCCAGCCATCCCAGCCGTTCCAGCCGTACGCCGCCGGGCCCGACCCGCTCGTCGCCCCCGGGCCGGTGTACGCCCCCGGGCCGGTGTACGCCCCCGGGCTGGCGTACGACGCCGAGCCGGTGTACGCCCCCGAGTCGGTGTACGACGCCGAACCGGTGTACGCGTTCGAGCCGGAGCCCGTCCGGCAGCCCACGCCCCCGCCCGTGGCGGCACCCGTGGGTGCCCGGGCGGCCGCCCGGGGGCACCGCCGGAAGGCGAAGAAGAAGCGTCACGGCAAGGCGGTGATGGCCGGCACCGCGCTGCTGGTCGCGGCCGCCGCCGGCTGGTACACCGTCGGCCAGGACGACGCCAAGCCCGTCGCCGCAGCCGCCGACGGCCCCGGCCCGGAAGGCGTCAGCACGCCCGACCAGCCGGCTCCCGCCGCCCGGGCCGCCGCCGACCGGCAGACCCAGCCCCCGGCCGCCGACCGCAGCCAGGTCCGTGCGGACGGCTCGGTCGCCGCGATACCCGGCCTCGGCGCCGACTTCGTCGCGAAGATACCCACCGAGACCACCCAGGTGGTGCTCGCCTCCGGCCAGGACAAGAACGGCAACAAGAACACCGTCACCCTCTGGACCCGCACCCCCGAGGGCCGCTGGCTGGCCGGCGAGACCTGGCAGGGCCACAACGGCAACAACGGCTGGACCGCCGACCACAACGAGGGCGACCTGCGCAGCCCGATCGGCGTCTTCGCGCTCTCCGACGCGGGCGGCCGCAAGGCCGACCCGGGCAGCAAGCTCCCGTACGACAAGGACCCGAGCTTCGTGGTCTCCGGGACGGGCTTCTTCGGCGACCAGCTGGCCGGCTCCTTCGACTACGTGGTCGCGATCAACTACAACCGGGTGCCCGGAAACTCCCCGCTGGACCCGCGCCGCCCGATGGGGGCGAAGAAGGGCGGCGGGATCTGGATCCACGTCGACCACGACGGCCCCACCCACGGCTGCGTCTCGATCCCCGAGGACAAGATGGCCGAGCTGATCCGCACCCTGGACCCGGCGGCCCACCCGGTGATCGTGATGGGTGACGCCGCCTCGCTGTCCGCCTGACCCCGGCGTTCCGACCCCGGCCTGACCCCGGCCCGACCTCGGCCCGATCCCGACCTGCCCCCGGCCCGACACCGGCGTTCCGGCGGCGTCCGCACGGTGTTCCGGGCGGTGTCGGCCCCGTCATCGGCGGCGGTGCCCGCCCCGTCGTCCGCATCGGCGTCGATCCCGGCGCGCCCGGAGGCCAGTCGCCGCAACGCCCCTTGTCGGGCTCCTACAGATCACGGGGGCGGATCCTGTAGCCGGGCGCGCCCCGCTGACCAGTGGGTAACCCGGTTCCATGGCACTATGAGCGGTTCGCGCATTGTGGCACTCGGCCACTACCAGCCCCCCAAGGTCCTCTCCAACGACGACCTGGAGGCGCTCGTCGACACCAACGACGAGTGGATCCGTAGCCGGGTGGGCGTCAGAACCCGGCACATCGCCGAGGGCGAGACCCTGGTCGACCTCGCCACCGAGGCCGCGCAGAAGGCGCTCGCCAAGAGCGGCCGGACGGCCGACGAGATCGACCTGATCGTGGTCGCCACCTGCACCGCGATCGAGCGCAGCCCCAACACCGCCGCCGCCGTGGCCGCCCGGCTCGGCGTCCGGGCGCCCGCCGCGTACGACATCAACACGGTCTGCTCCGGCTTCTCGTACGCCCTGGCCACCGCCGACCACGCGATCCGGGCCGGCGCGGCGCGCCGCGCGCTGGTGATCGGCGCCGAGCGGATGTCCGACACGCTGGACTGGACCGACCGCACCACCTGCGTGATCTTCGGCGACGGCGCCGGCGCCGCGGTGGTCGAGGCCCAGGAGGACGGTGCCGAGCCCGGCATCGGCCCGGTGGTCTGGGGCTCCGAGCCGGAGAAGGGCGACGCCGTGGTGATCACCGGCTGGGACCCGGTGATCAGCCAGCAGGGCCAGTCGGTGTTCCGCTGGGCCACCACCCAGCTCGCCCCGCTGGCCCGCCGGGCCTGCGAGCAGGCCGGGATCGACCCGTCGGAGCTGAAGGGCTTCGTGCCGCACCAGGCCAACCTGCGGATCATCGACTCGATCGCCGCCAAGCTGGGCCTCACCGACGCGGTGGTGGCCCGGGACGTGGTCGACTCCGGCAACACCTCGGCCGCCTCCATCCCGCTGGCCTTCTCCAAGCTGGTCGAACGCGGCGAGCTGTCCCCGGGCGACCCGGTCCTGCTCTTCGGCTTCGGCGGCGGGCTCGCCTACGCCGGCCAGGTGGTCCGCTGCCCCTGACGGCGCGGAGCCGGGCTTCCGAGGGCTCCTGAGGGGCCGCAACGCGAACATGCCGGTGGGCGGGCACCCTGTGTGAGGGGTGCCCGCCCACCGGCATGTCTGGCGCGCGTGCGGTACGTCGGCGGACCTCCCCCGAGGACACGGCCGCCGTCCGTCGTACCCCGGACAGGAGGCCGGGGCTGCGCGCGGAGCGGATGGTCGGTTGAGCGGATGGTCTACTTGGGCGGCTTCTTGCCGGTGACGCCCAGGTACACCAGGGGAGCGAGGTTGGGCTTGAGGTCCTTGACCTTGACGCCCCAGGCGGTGAAGGCCTTCTGGTGCTCGGCCGCCGAGGCGAGCAGCGAGACCAGGGCCCCGGCGACGGCGTTCGGGTCGAGCGACTTGTCGGCCTGGCCCTTCGCCTGGAGTTCCTTGACGGCCTCCGCGAGCGGCTTGGCGACCGCGTTGAGGACCGTCATGCGGATCTTGAAGAACCGCTTGTCCCCTTCGGCGGCACCGAGCGTGACCACTCGGAGAATGGCGTCGTTCTTGCGCCAGAAGGCGAGGAATCCGTCGACCAGTTCTTCCGAAGTGGTCGGACCGGACTTCCCTGCCCAGGACTTTCCGGCCACCAGCTCTTTGAGGGTGTCGGCGTCCTTGGCCATTTCCTCGGCGATTTCGAGGACAGCGCCCTCGACATCCGGGAAGTACTGGTAGAAGGTCGCGGGGGAGGTACCCGCCATACGGGCGACGTCGATGACCTTGACGTCCCGGTACGGCGACGTGCTGAGCATCTCGCGGAGGCAGTCGAGCAGCTTCTGCCGCGTTTCCTGTCCGCGTCGCCCGGCGACGCGACCGTCGACGGTGCGAACTTGTCCTGTCATGCCGTCAGCTTACCGTGGCACGATCTTGGCGCGATTCGGTGATGCGACTATTACTCCGCACGGGGGGTTGCTATAGGGGCATGAACCACTTCGGACGGATATTCACCGCGCTCCGCAGGCGTCGTTGAAGCCCCCCCGTGTGCCTTTGACCCCACAGCGTGACGGCGAGTCCGCTGAGGGGTGATCGAGTGACAGAGCGTGACGACTGGCGACGTCGGAAGATCGGCGCCGAAGGGGAGGGTCCGGGCGTCCGGGTGCAAGCCACGGCCGGAACGGGCGTCAGAATCCGGCCGTTCCGTCATCACCGGCCGGACGGCGGCGCTCCCGGGGCGGCCGTCGGCTCTGGGCGGGGGAGGTTGGAGATGGGCCGGGCGGCATTGGAGAATCGGGTCCGGCACCACGCGGCGGGTGCGGAAAACGGGGAGGTGGCAGCGGAGTGGACCAGCTGACGGCGCACGATCCGAGGCGGATCGGGCCCTTCGAGGTGCTGGGGCGGCTCGGCGCGGGTGGGATGGGGCTGGTCTACCTGGCGCGCTCCGCCTCCGGCCGGCGGGTGGCCATCAAGACCGTCCGGGGGGAACTGGCCGAGGACGAGCTGTTCCGCGTCCGCTTCGCCCGCGAGATCGAGGCGGCCAAGACGGTCGGCGGTTTCTACACCGCGGCCGTGGTGGACGCCGACGCGGACGCCCGGGTGCCCTGGCTGGCCACCGCGTACATCCCGGCCCCCTCGCTGGAGGACCTGGTCGAGGAGTGCGGTCCGTTGCCGGTGGACGCCACCCGCTGGCTGATCGCGGGCATCGCCGAGGCGCTGCAGTCCATCCACGCGGCCGGGCTGATCCACCGGGACCTCAAGCCCTCCAACGTGCTGGTGGTCGAGGACGGCCCGAAGGTGATCGACTTCGGCATCGCCTCCGGCGTCTCCAGCACCCGGCTCACCATGACCAACGTCGCGGTCGGCACCCCCGCCTACATGTCCCCCGAGCAGGCCAAGGACAGCCGTAACGTCCGGGGCGCCAGCGACGTCTTCTCGCTCGGCTCGCTGATGGTGTTCTGCGCGACCGGGCACCCGCCCTTCAGCGGCTCCAACCCGGTCGAGACGGTGTTCCAGCTGCTGCGCGAGGAGCCGGACCTGTCCGGGATGCCGCGCGAGCTGATGGACCTGGTCCGCGCCTGCATGCGGCCCTCGCCCGAGCACCGGCCCACCCCGGCGCAGATCCAGGCCGAACTGGCCCCGCACCTGTTCTCCCGGGACGACGCCGCCGGCGAGGTCGGCGATTGGCTCCCCGTGAACGCGCTGGAGCTGATCGAGCGCAAGCGCGGCCGCCGCCCGAGCGCGCCGCCCCGGGCCGTCCCCCTGCCGGTCGGGGGGCCGCCGCCCCCGGCCGGGCCGCCGCAGGCCGGCCCGCTCCAGCCCCACCAGCCGCCGCAGCCGCACCAGCCGGTCCCGGTGCAGCGCCCCGGCCTGGACGACCCGCGCACCCACCCGGGCGGGGGGCACGCGCCGCCGCCGTCCGGGCCGGTGCACACGGGGCCGCGGCCGGGCCCGGTGTCCGACGGCGAGATCCCGACCGCGAAGATCGCCTCCCCCAACAAGCACCGCGCGCCGGGCGGCGGCGGGGCCGTCGAGGTGCGGCTGTCCGGAGCCTCGGTGCGGATAGGCCCCGGGCCGCGGGCCGAGCACGAGCAGCCCGGCCCGGGCACCGCCCCGGCCGAGACCGACTGGGTCCGCCGGATCACCCCGCCGCCGGCGCCGGCCGCCCGCTGGCGCCCCTGGCGGTTCCGGATGTCCAACGACGTCTGGGGCACCCCGGTGGTCGCCGACGGCACGCTCTTCGTCTCCAGCTTCGAGGTGCACGCGCTGGACATCGCCTCCGGCGAGCGGCGCTACAAGACCCGGGACGTCGCCTGGGCGCTCGCGGTGGACGCCGGCCGGGTGCACGCGGCCGACGGCCCGCACCTGTACACCGTGGACGTCGCGGACGGCACCGAGCGCTGGCGCACCTCGCTGGACGGCTGGGTCTACTCGCTCTCCGCCGCCGACGGGGTGCTGTGCTGCGGCGTCCGCGGCGGCGGTGTCCAGCTGCGCTCGGCCGCCAACGGCGCCGAGCTGTGGCGGGCCGACGACGCCCAGCAGGACTACGAGAACCCGCAGTCCGGACCGGTCCTGGTGGCCGGCGCGGCCTACTACTACGGGGCCGGGCGGCTGCGCTGCATCGACCCGCACGGCGCCGGCCTGCGCTGGTCCTTCCCGGTCGGCGAGGACGTGCCCTCGCACCCGGTCGAGCGCGGCGGCGTGCTGTACGTGACGGCCGGCTCCCGGGTGTACGCGCTGGACGCGGCCAGCGGGGTCGAGCGCTGGCGCTTCGAGGCCCCGGTGGTGCTGTTCACCCCGCCCGCGCTGGACGCCGACGCGGTCTACGTGGCCGACTACCTCGGGACGGTGTACGCGCTGGACGCGGCCACCGGCCGGGACCGCTGGCGCGGGGTCACCGGCAACCGCCAGGGCGCCGAGCCGGTGGTGGTCGGGGACGGCATGGTGCTGGTCGGCAGCGGCGGGGTGCTGTACGCCTTCGAGGCGGCGAGCGGCCGGGAGCGTTGGCGCTACACGGCGCGCGGCGAGATCGTCGGCTCCCCGGCGGTGGCCGACGGCCTGGTGCACCTGGGCAGCCGGGACCACTCGCTGCACACCCTGGACCTGGCGAGCGGTCAGCTGCGCTGGGAGCTCGGCACCAAGGGCGAGCTGACCGGCTCGCCGGTCGCGGTCGGCGGCCGGGTCTTCGTCGGCTCCAAGGACCGCTGCGTGTACGCGCTGGACGCCTTCTACGGCACGGCCGTCCCGGCGCGCTGAACCGGCGCGGCGGCGGGGCGGGCGCCCCGCCGCCGTCAGACGCGTCCGATCAGGCCTTGCGGGCCCCGGGGTGGCGGCTGCACCAGCCGTCCCACGCGGAGGCCACCATCTCCGCCACGTCGTGGCGGGCGCCCCAGCCCAGCTCGCGGCGGATCAGGTCGGCCGAGGCCACCACCCGCGCGGGGTCGCCGGCGCGGCGCGGGGTCACCTCGGGGGTGGTGTCGTAACCGGTGACCTTGCCGATCACCTCCAGCATCTCCTTGACGCTGACGCCCTCGCCGCGGCCGATGTTGAGCACCAGCGAGGTCTCGCCGGCCGGGTCGGCGGCCAGCCGCTTGGCGGCCGCGACGTGGGCCGAGGCGATGTCGGAGACGTGGATGAAGTCGCGGACGCAGCTGCCGTCCTGGGTGGGGTAGTCGTCGCCGAAGACCCGCGGGGCCTCGCCGGCGGTGAGCCGCTCGAAGACCATCGGGATCAGGTTGAAGACCCCGGTGTCGGACAGCTCGGGGGAGGCGGCACCGGCCACGTTGAAGTAGCGCAGCGCCACGGTGGAGATGCCGTGGGCCTTCCCGGCCGCGGCGACCAGCCACTCGCCGGCCAGCTTGGTCTCGCCGTACGGGCTCATCGGGGCGCACGGGGTCGACTCGGTGACCAGGTCGACGTCCGGCATGCCGTAGACGGCGGCGGAGGAGGAGAAGAGGAAGCGCTTGACCCCGCCCTCGGCGGCGGCCTCCAGGACGGTCTGCAGGCCGATCATGTTCTCCCGGTAGTAGAAGAACGGCTGCTCGACGGACTCGCCGACCTGCTTCTTGGCGGCGAAGTGCAGGATGCCCTCGATCGCGTGCTCGCGGATGGCGGCGTCCAGGGCGGCCCGGTCCAGGGTGGAGCCCTCGACCAGGGCGACGCCCTCCGGCAGGCGGGAGGCGTCGCCGGTGCTGAGGTCGTCCAGGACGGCGACGCGCTCACCGGCGTCGAGCAGCTGGCGGACGACGTGCCCGCCGATGTATCCGGCACCGCCGGTGATCAACCAAGTCATGGGCCGATTCTAGGGTGTTCGGGTTTCCGTGGTGAGTGCCGGGCGAGTCGAGCCGTCAAATCGGACAAATCGGTGAAATGCTGACAAAGATTTCCGTGCTCTCAGCGTGGTGACGAATCGGAGGCAGTCAGGTGAGCCGAAAGAAGGAACACGCCCGCCCCCTGCCGGCCGGGCCCCGGCCGACCGGCCCCAGGACGGCCCACGGCCGGTTGCTCGTGCCCGGCGCGGTGGCCGTACTGACCGCGCTGGCGCTGGCCGGGTGCAGCAGCGGCTCCTCCTCGTCCGCCTCGCAGGCCGCGGGCTCCCCGTCGAGCTCCGGCTCGGCCAAGCCGGCCTCGTCGGCCCCCGCGCGGTCGGCCGACGGGAACCAGTTGCAGGACGACTACCAGCGGGTCATCGCCGACGTGCTGCCCTCGGTGGTGCAGATCACCACCGGCGACAGCCTCGGCTCCGGGATCGTCTACGACGACAAGGGCGACATCGTCACCAACGCCCACGTGGTGGGCACCGCGACCACCTTCACCGTCACCCTCGCCAACAGCACCAAGTCGCTGGACGCCACCCTGGTCGGCAGCTACCCCGACACCGACCTCGCGGTGATCAAGCTGAGCAGCCCGCCGAGCGGCCTCAAGCCGGCCGCCTTCGGCGACTCCGGCAAGGTCCAGCTCGGCCAGATCACCCTCGCCATGGGCAGCCCGCTCGGCCTCTCCAGCAGCGTCACCCAGGGCATCGTCTCGGCCACCGGACGGACCGTCTCCGAACCCAGGGGCGGCGGCTCGCCCGGCGCCACCATCGGCAACATGGTGCAGACCTCGGCCGCGATCAACCCGGGCAACAGCGGCGGCGCGCTGGTCAACCTGGACAGCCAGGTGATCGGCATCAACACGCTCGCGGCGACGGAGCCCGAGGCCAACGGCGCGGCCGCGCCCGGCATCGGCTTCGCCATCCCGGCGTCCACCATCACCAACATCACCGACCAGCTGATCAAGCAGGGCAAGGTCACCAACTCCGGCCGGGCCGCGCTCGGCATCACCGCCCGGACCAGCTTCAACCAGCAGTTCAAGCCCGCCGGCGCGGTCATCGTGGCGGTCACCGCGGGCGGCCCGGCCGCCTCGGCGGGGATGCAGGCCGGCGACGTGATCACCAAGATCGGGGACGCCACGGTCGACTCGCTGAACGCGCTCACCACCGCGCTCGCCTCGCTCACCCCGGGCGACAAGGCCACCGTCGCCTACACCAGGGACGGCAACAGCCGGACCGCCGACGTCACCCTCGGCGCCCTGGAGAGCCCGTAGGACCCGGCCGGCCGGGCCGCACGCCGCGCAAGGGCTCCGCGGACCGGGCCGCCCCACCGGAGCGGGGGGGGGGGGGCCGGGCCTCGGCCCGAAACGGCGCCCCCCCCGGCCCCCCGCCCGCGGCGGCAGCGG
>NZ_JBHXTQ010000017.1:0-105620 GCF_042677305.1 Kitasatospora sp. NPDC127121
GGCAGGCGACGAAGCGTTCGGCGGTGAGGGAGGGGCGGCCGGTGTAGCCGCGGGCGAGTCCGGCGCCGGCGATGTACAGCTCGCCTGCCACGCCGACGGGTACGGGCTGCAGTGCGGTGTCGAGCACGTACGTCCGGGTGTTGGCCAGCGGACGGCCGATCGGCACCACGTTCGGGACCGCCGAGGCGGTCGGCATCGGGAACTGGGTCGCGCACAGGGTCGTCTCGGTCGGCCCGTAAAGCGCTCGCACCGCGATGCCCGGGACGGCCTCCAGCACCCGGCGGACGGCCGGGGCGGAGACGACGTCCCCACCGGTCAGCACCTCGCGCACGCCGGTGAAGATGCCCGGGTCCTCCTCCGCGATGACACGGAACAACCCGGCGGTGACGTGCACGTGGGTGAGCCCGTGCGCCCGGACCAGCTCGCGGATGGCGGAGGCGTCCAGGTCGCCCTGCGGCGCGACGACCACCTGGCCGCCGGAGAGCAGCGGCGCCCACAGTTCGTAGGTCGAGGCGTCGAAGGCGTGCGGCGCGTGGAAGAGCACCCGCAGCCCGTCGGGGTGGTGCCAGCACGGGTCCGTCGCGAGCTGCACCACGTCCCGGTGGGTGATGGCGATGCCCTTGGGCACCCCGGTGGATCCGGAGGTGAACATCACGTACGCGAGCTGCTCCGGGTGGAGCCCGGCGGGTTGGGCGCGCCGCCTGCGCGGGCCGTCGAACCAGCCCTCGGTGAGCGGCAGGACGGGGCAGGGGGCGTCGGTGGCCAGCGGGTGGCCCTGGTGCGCGGGATCGACCAGGACGAGCGCCGCCCGCGTCTCGGCGGTGATCTGCCGCAGCCGCTCGGCCGGGTGCCGGTCGTCCAGCGGGACGTAGGTGCCGCCGGCCTTGGCCACCGCCAGGATCGCCGTCACCAGGTCGGCGGAGCGGTGCATCAGCAGGATCACCGGGGTGTCGGCGCCGACGCCCGCCTCGGCGAGGTGGGCCGCCAAGTGTTCGGCCCGGGAGTCGAGTTCGGCGTAGTTGAGCTGTTCGGCGTCGGTGATCAGGGCGGGGGCGTCGGGGGTGGCGGCGGCCTGGGCCTCGAACAGCCGGGGCAGGCTGGTGTCGGGCACCGGCGCCGCCGGTCCGTTCCAGCCGGTGAGCAGGTGCTCGCGTTCGGCCGGGTCGAGGATCTCGATGCTGCCGATCGGGGCGTCCGGGTCGGCGGCGACGGCGCGCAGGACGCGCAGCAGCCGCTCGGCGAGGGCGGTGACGGTGGCGTGGTCGAAGAGGTCGGCCGCGTACTCGACCGCCACCGACAGGCCCGCCTGGGAGTCCTGTTCGGTGAAGCGGAAGGACAGGTCGAACTTGGCCACGTCCAGCTCGAAGGGGTGGTCCGCGCAGGCCAGGTCGCCGAAGGCGGCGGGCACCGCCGGGCCGCTCTCCAGGGCGATCAGCGACTGGAAGAGGGGGTGGCGGGTGGTGCGGGTGGGGTTGAGGTGTTCGACCAGGCGCTCGAAGGGGATGTCCTGGTGGTCGTAGGCGTCGAGGTCGGTGCGGCGGACGCGGTCCAGCAGTTCCCGGAAGGTGGGGTTGCCGGTGGTGTCGGTGCGCAGCAGCAGGGTGTTGACGAAGAAGCCGACCAGGTCGTCGAGGGCTTCGTCGGTGCGTCCGGCGACGGGGGTGCCGAGCGGGAGGTCGGTGCCCGCGCCGAGGCGGGTGTAGAGGGCGGCGACGGCGGCTTGCAGGGCCATGAAGAGGCTGGCGTTCTGCGCGGCGGCCAACTCGGCCAGGGCGGTGTGCAGTTCGGCGTCGACCTCGAACTCGGCGGCGCTGCCCCGGTGGCTGGGAACGGTCGGGCGGGGGCGGTCGTAGGGGAGTGCCAGTTCCTCGGGGAGGCCGGACAACGCCTGCTGCCAGTAGTCGAGTTGCTCGGTGAGCAGGGCGGTGGGCTGCTGCGGGGTGCCGAGGAGTTCGTGCTGCCAGAGGGCGTAGTCGGCGTACTGCGCGGGCATCGGCTGCCACTGCGGTGCGGTGCCGGCCAGTCGGGCCTGGTACGCGGTGGCGAGGTCGCGCAGGAGGGGGGCGACGGACCAGCCGTCGGTGGCGATGTGGTGCATGAGGACGAGCAGGACGTGTTCGTCGTGCGGGAGGGAGAACAGCGTCGCGCGGACGGGCAGGTCGTGGGCGAGGTCGAAGACCTCCCCGCCAGCCTCGGCCAGGGCGGCCCGGAGCGCCGCCTCGGTGGCCACGGGTATGGTCCGCAGGACCGACCCGGGGGTTTCGGCGACCAGTTGGTGCGGCTGGCCGTCGGTGGTCGGGAAGACGGTGCGCAGCACCTCGTGCCGGGCCACCACGTCCCGCAGCGCGCCTTCCAGCGCGGGGCGGTCGAGGGCGCCGGTCAGCCGGAGGGCGACGGGCGTGTTGTAGAGCGCGCTCGGGCCCTCGAACTGCTCGATGAACCACAGGCGTTGCTGCGCGGAGGACAGCGGGACGCGCTCCGGCCGGGTGACGGGCCGCAGGGCCGGGCGGGCCGCGCCGGAGGCGGGCAGGGCGGCGGCCAGGGCGGCCACCGTCGGGTGGTCGAAGAGCGCGCGGATCGGCAGCTCCGTGCCGAGGGCGGTGCGGACGCGGCTGACCAGCTTGGTGGCGAGCAGCGAGTGGCCGCCCAGGTCGAAGAAGCTGTCGTCGATGCCGACCGAGGCCAACCCGAGGACGTCGGCGAAGAGTTCGCAGAGCGCCTGCTCGGTTTCGGTGCGCGGGGCCCGGCCGGCGGCGGCGCCGCTGTAGTCGGGGGCGGGCAGGGCGCGGCGGTCGACCTTGCCGTTGGGGGTGACGGGCAGCGCGTCGAGGGTGACGATCGCGGCGGGCACCATGTAGCCGGGCAGGCGGTCGGCGACGAAGGCGCGCAGCTCGTCGGGCCGGACGGGGCCCGTGACGTACGCGACCAGGCGTTTGTCGCCCGGCTGGTCCTGGCGGACCACGGCGACGGCCTGGCCGACGGCCGGGTGGGCGGTGAACGCGGCCTCCACCTCGCCGAGTTCGATCCGGAAGCCGCGCAGCTTGACCTGGTCGTCGGCGCGGCCGACGAACTCCAGTTCGCCCGTGGTGGTCCAGCGCACCACGTCGCCGGTGCGGTACATCCGGCCGCCGGGCTCGCCGAAGGGGCAGGCCACGAAGCGCTCGGCGGTCAGGCCGGCGCGGCCGACGTAGCCCCGGGCCAGCCCGGCGCCCGCGACGTACAGCTCACCGGCGACGCCGACGGGGACCGGGCGCAGCCCGGCGTCCAGCGCGTACACCCGGGTGTTGGGCAGCGGCCGCCCGATCGGGACGGCGGCCGGGACCTCGGCGGCGGTGGCCATCGGGTGGCGGGTCGCGAAGGTCGTGGTCTCCGTCGGTCCGTAGCCGTTCACCACCCGCAGGCCGGGGCAGTGCTCCAGCACCCGCCGGATGGCGGCCGGCGAGACGATGTCCCCGCCCGTCCACACCTCGCGCAGCCCGGCGAAGGTCTCCGGGGCCTCGGCGGCCAGCACGTTGAAGAGCCCGACCGTCATCCAGGCGGCGCCGACCCGCCCCCGGCCGATCGCGGTCGCCAGCTCGGCGACGCCGAGCCGCCCGGCGGGGGCGACCACCACGCGGCCGCCCGAGAGCAGCGGCACCCAGAGCTCGTAGGTGGAGGCGTCGAAGGCGACGGGGGAGTGCAGCAGGACGCGCTCGTGGCCGCCGCCCGCGAACGCCCCGCCGAGCGCGAGGTCGACCACGGACCGGTGGGTGACGCCGATGCCCTTGGGCACGCCGGTCGAGCCGGAGGTGTGCATCACGTACGCCAACTGGTCGGCGCTCAAGGGGAGTCCGAGGTTCCCGGAGGTGTCGTCGCCCTCGGGGTCTCGTGCGCCCTCGGGGTCGAGCACGTCCAGTCCGGTCAGCGCGGGGTGCGCCCGGTGGGCGGTGTCGGCCAGCGCCAGCCGGGCCCCGGAGTCCGCGAGGACGGCCCGCAGGCGCTCGGCCGGCTGCGCGCCGTCCAGCGGCACGAAGGCGCCGCCGGCCTTGAGCACGGCCAGGATCGCCACCACCAGGGCGGCCGAGCGCTCCATCAGCAGCGCGACCGGGGTCTCCGGGCGGACCCCGGCCTCGACCAGCCGCACGGCCAACCCGTTGGCCCGCGCGTTGAGTTCGGCGTAGGTCAGCTCGACGTCGTCGGCGGTGAGCGCGACCGCGTCGGGCGTCGCGGCGGCCCGCGCCTCGAACAGCTCGGGCAGTGCGGCCTCCGGCAGCGGCGCGGTGGCGCCGGTCCCGCCGGTCAGCAGCTGCTCGCGCTCCTTCTCGGTCAACACCTGGACAGTACCGACGAGTTCGGCCGGGTCGGCGACGATCCGGTCGAGCAGGGCGAGGAAGCGGTCCAGCAGGGCGCGCGCCTCGGCGGGGGTGAAGGCGTCGGGCCGGTGGTCCAGGCGCAGTTGGAGGCCGTCGCCCGGGGTGAGGGCCAGCAGCAGCGGGTAGTGCGCGCTGTCGACGTCCTCGACCAGGGTGACGTGGGTGGCGCCGCTCGGGTCGGCCTCGTCCAGGGCGGACGGGTCCGGGTAGTTGCCGTACACCGTGACGGTGTCGAACAGGCTTCCCACTCCGGCGAGTTGCTGGATCTCGGTGAGGCTGAGGTGCTGGTGGTCCAGCAGCGCGGACTGCTCGTGCTGGAGGCGCAGCAGCAGCTGCCCCCAGCTCTCGGCCGGGTCGAGGGTGACGCGCACCGGCACGGTGTTGATGAGCAGGCCCACCATCCGCTCCACGCCCGGCAGGTCGTGCGGCCGGCCGGAGACGGTGGTGCCGAAGAGCACGTCCTCGCGCCCGGTGAGCCGGGCCAGCAGCACGCCCCAGGCGGCCTGGACGAGGGTGTTGAGGGTGACGCCGTAGCGGCGGGCGGTGCGGGCCAGCGCCTCGGTGGCCGCCGGGGTGAGGCCGGTGTGCAGGCGCAGCGGCAGCTGCGGGGCGGCGGCGGAGCGGCCGGGGGCCAGCAGCGTGGGCTCGTCGGCGCCCGCCAGGGCCTGGGCCCAGGCGGCGCGGGCGGCGGCGCCGTCGCGCCGGGTGAGCCAGCGCAGGTACTCGCGGTAGGGGGCGGCCGGGGGCATCGGCTGCTGGAAGTACAGGCCCCACAGCTCCTCGGCGAACAGCGGGGTGGACCAGCCGTCCAGCAGGATGTGGTGCGCGGCGGCGATCAGCTGGTGGCGCCCGGGGGCGAGGGTGAGCAGGGTGTAGCGCAGCAGCGGCGGCCGGGCGAGGTCGAAGCGGCGGCCGTACTCGGCGGCGGCGATCCGCGCGGCCTCGGCCTGCGGGTCGGCGTGCGCCGTCAGGTCGAGGGCGGTGAAGGGCAGTTCGACGCCGTCCGGCACGGCCTGCACGGGCGGGCCGTCGGGGCGCTGGTGGAAGCCGGCCTTGAGGTTGGGGTGGCGCAGCAGCAGCGCCTCGGCGGCGGCGCGCAGCCGGTCGGCGTCCACCGGGCCGGTGAGGTCGAAGGTGCAGACGGAGGTGTAGACGTCGGCGCCGTCGGTGTCGTATGCCGCGTGGAAGGCCATGCCCTGCTGGAGTGGCGAGGTGGGCCAGACGTCCACCAGGCGGGCGGGGGCGTGGTGTTGGGCGAGCTGGTCCAGTTCGGACTGGCCGAGGGTGACGAGCGGGAAGTCGGAGGGGGTGTGTCCGCCCGCGTCCGGCCGGTCGGCGTGCTCGGCGAGCGCGTGCAGCGCGGTGAACCACGCCTCGGCGAGCGCGGCCACGCGCTCCTCGGCGAGCAGCCCGGTGGCGTAGGACCACTGGGCGACGAGCAGCGGGCCCTGCGGGGTGTCGACGGTGGTGGCGTCCAGGCCGAGCACCCGGCCGAGCGCGAGGCCGGTCGCGGCGCCCTCGCTCATCGCCTCGGTGCCGGCGAGCACGTCCTCGGCGGTGACGCCCTCCGGCGCGAAGCGGCCCAGGTAGTTGAACTCGACCTGCGGATCGGCGTACCCCTCCAGCACGGCGGCGGTGGCCGGGTTGAGGTGGCGCAGCAGGCCGTAGCCGATGCCGTTGTCCGGGACGGCGCGTAGCTGCTCCTTGACCCGGCCGAGGGCCCGGCCGAGCCCGGGGCCGGCCGCGGTGACCTCGGACCAGGGCAGCGCCCCGGGGGCGAGCCGGACGGGGTAGAGGGAGGTGAACCAGCCGGCGGTGCGGTGCAGGTCGACGCCGTCGACGATCTCCTCGCGGCCGTGGCCCTCGGCGGTCACCAGCACGGCGCCGTCCGGACCGGTGGTCGCCGCGCCGCGCCAGTGGCCGAGGGCGAGCGCCAGCGCGGTCAGCAGCACGTCGTTGACCTGCGCGTGGTAGGCGGCCGTGACCCGGGTCAGCAGCGCCTGGGTGGTCTCGGCGGGCAGTACGAGCCGCAGGACGCCCTCGGTGGCGTAGGTGTCCCGGGCCGGGTCGAGCGGGCGCGCGCCGAGCAGCGGGTCCGGGGTGGCCAGGGCGGCCTCCCAGAGCGGGAGTTCGGCGGCCCGGCGGTCGGTCCCGGCCTCGGCGGTGAGCCGCTGGGCCCAGCGGCGGAAGGAGGTGGGCACCGGCGCCAGCTCCACGGCCCGGCCCTCGCGGGCGGCGGCGAGCGCGGCGAGCAGGTCCTCCTCGACGATGCGCCAGGTGACGCCGTCCACCGCCAGGTGGTGGATCACGAGCAGGAGCTGCGAGGGCAGGCCCGGCCCGGCGTCGAACCGGACGGCCTGGAGCATCCGGCCGTCCTCGGGCGAGAGGCGCCCGCGGGCGGCCTCGGTCTCGGCGCGCAGCGCCTCCTGGGTGGCCGGGCCCGCGACGTGCCGCAGCGCGGCCCCGGCGGGGACGGCGCCGGGGGCGGGGACGTGCAGCGTCCAGGGGCGCTCGGCGAGCGGGGAGGTGCGGGCGCGGAAGACGTCGTGGTGGTCGAGCAGCGCCTGGAGGGCCGTGGCCACGTGCTCGGGCCCGCTCCCGGCGGGGAGGGTGAGCAGGGTGGACTGGTAGAAGCTCTCGACGGCGCCGTGCTGCGCGGCCAGCCAGTGCACGATGGGCGTCGGCGGCACCTCGCCGAGGCCGGCCCCGGCGGGTTCGGCGACGACCGGCCCCTCCAGCGGTCGGGCGATCCGGGCCAGTGCCTCGACGGTCGGCGAGAGGAACACCTCGCGGGGGGTGAGCTGCAGCCCGGCGTGCCGGGCCCGGGAGACGAGCCGGATGGCCACGATGGAGTCGCCGCCGAGCTCGAAGAAGGAGTCCGTGACGCCCACCGCGGGCAGGCCCAGCACCTCGGCGAAGAGCCGGGCGAGGGTGTGCTCCAGCTCCCCGGCGGGGGCCCGGCCGCCCTCCTCGGCGGCGGCGAAGACCGGCGCCGGCAGGGCGCGCTTGTCCACCTTGCCGTTGGGCGTGAGCGGCAGCCGGTCGAGCACCACGACGGTGGGCACCATGTGGTCGGGCAGCCGCTCGGCGCAGTACGCGCGCAGCTCGGCCGGGTCGGCGGCGCCGACGGTGTAGCCGACCAGGCGGCGCTCGCCCGGGCGGTCCTCGCGGACCAGCACCACGGCCTGGCGCACCTCGGGGTGGGCGGAGAGGGCCTGCTCGACCTCGCCGAGCTCCACCCGGAAGCCGCGGATCTTCACCTGGTCGTCGGCCCGGCCGACGAAGTCCAGCTGCCCGTCCGGCCGTTGGCTGCCGAGGTCGCCGGTGCGGTACATCCGGTCGCCGGGCTCGCCGAAGGGGCAGGCGACGAAGCGCTCGGCGGTCAGGCCGGGGCGTCCGAGGTAGCCCCGGGCCAGGTGCGGGCCGGAGACGTACAGCTCGCCCACGGTGCCCGGCTCGACCGGGCGCAGCCGCTCGTCCAGCACGTGGATGCGCACGTCCTGGCAGGGGTGGCCGATCGGGGGCTGCTCCTCGCCGGTGAGCGGCTCGCTCATGGTGACGATGACGGTGGTCTCGGTCGGCCCGTAGCTGTTGAGCATCAGGCGGTCGCGGCCGCAGCGGGCGGCCAGTTCGCGCGGGATGGCCTCGCCGCCGCCGATCAGGGTGCGCAGGGAGGGCAGCGGCACGTCCGGCAGGGTGGCCGCCATCGCGGTGGCGATGTCGGCGTGGGTGACGCCGTACTGCTCGATCAGCGCGGCCAGCGGCTCGCCGACCAGCTGGCTCTGCTCGCGGGGGAGCACCAGGGCGGCGCCGGTGGAGAGCGCCACGGCCAGGTCGGAGACGGAGACGTCGAAGCTGAGCGAGGCGGCCTGGAGCACCCGGCTGCCGGGGCCGACCCCGGTGGCGGCGACCTGCGTGTCGATCATGCTGGGCAGTCCGGTGTGGGTGACGGCCACACCCTTGGGCACTCCGGTGGAGCCGGAGGTGTAGATCACGTACGCGGTGTTCCCGGCGCTCAGCGGCCGCACCCGCTCGGCGGCGGTGAAGGGGGTGCCGGCCTGGGCGGCCAGCTCGGCGAGGTGCCCGGGGTCGTCGAGCAGCAGCCGGGGGGCGCCGGTCCCGGGCAGCTGGGCGGCGGCCTCGGCGGTGGTGAGCACCAGGGCGGCGCGGGAGTCGGTCAGCATGTGGCGCAGCCGCTCGGCGGGGTAGGCCGGGTCGGCGGGCAGCCAGGCGGCGCCGGTCTTGGCCACGGCGAGGATCGCGGCGACGGCCTCGGGGGACTTCGGCAGGGCGAGCGCGACGATGTCCTCGGTGCCCAGGCCGCGGGCGGCGAGCACCCGGGCCAGCCGGTTGGCGCGGGCGTCCAGCTCGGCGTACGTGAGGGTGGTGCCCTCGGCGTACAGGGCTGGGGCCTGCGGGGTGCGGGACGTCTGGGCGTCGACCAGCGCGGTCAGGGTCGGCCGCTGGTCGGCTCTGTGCGTCTGCTGGACCCCGGACATGTGGCTCTCTCCCTCGTACGGCTGGCCCCCGCGGTGGCGGGAACGGCTTGCTCGGCGACCTTCGGGGCGGTCGGCCCGGGCGGTCGATGGAGCGGCGGTGCGGTGGCGTGGTGGCGCGGTTCTGGCGGTTCTGGCGGTTCTGGTGGTGCGGTGGTGCGGTTTCGGCGCTGGGCTGCCGCGGTCAGTGGCCGGACTGCTGGGCGAGCAGGCTCTTCGGCCGCAGGTCCTGCCAGTGCTGTTCGACGTAGTCGAGGCAGTCCTGCCGGCCGGCGGCGCCGAAGGCCTGCTGCCAGCCGTCGGGCACCGGGCTGAAGGCCGGCCACAGCGAGTGCTGGCCCTCGTCGTTCACCAGGACGAGGTAGCTGGCGTCGGGGTCCTCGAACGGGTTCGCCATCGTCGGTTTCCTCTTTGTTCGGAGAAATTTCGGGGAGGGGGGAATTACGCCGGAGCGCGGCTCACGGACCCCAGCCGGAGTCGGGGTTGGGCGCCGAGACGAGGGCGGCGGCGGCCAGGGGCGCGTGCGGGTCGGCGCTGCTCTGGACGCCCAGTCCGGCGACCAGCAGAACGGCGAGAATCCCGAGCATATGGTGAATGCGAACGGCAAGATTCTTCATCGTTAATTCCTTTTTCCGAGGGGGCGGTCGGCCCTCTTCGCTCGGAAATTCATCCTGCCGAGGCTCAAACGGGGGTGGAAGCTCTGGCCATGATCGGGAACACGCATTGCGGGAACCGGAAGCCCGAACAGACCATGTCAAAAACAGACAGATCTGATCCAAAGAGTGCCTGGCACTGTCAGATCAGTGGTGGGAACCGGTCACTGGCGAGGGTTTCGGTCAAACCACGCCCCCGGCGCGTCGGCGAGGGAGGCCCCGGCCCCCGGCCCCCGGAAGCCGCCGAAGCTGCCGCAGGGGGCGGGGGTTACGGAGCGTCAGCGCAAGAGGTGATGGAGCGTCAGCAGTGCGAGCCCCGGCGCAGTTCCTCGCGGACGGCGGGCCAGTCGTCGGTCCACGTCCGCCCCGCCGAGGCGGGCGACTCCAGGGCGATCGTCGCCAGGTAGGCGCGCTTGAGCGCGGCCCGCTCGTCCTGCACCCGGCCCGAAGCCTGCTCGATCCGGCGCAGCCGGGCGTGCAGCCGCTCCAGCGCGCCCCCGCCCGCGAGCAGACGCCGCGCCTCGGGGCCGAAGCGGAAGCCGGCGGCGAGCAGCGGCCAGGCCGACCGCCACACCCGGAACACCTCGCGGTGGCCCGGACCCCACTCCCGCTCGGCCCGGGACAGCCGCGCCATCGCCGCCCGCTCGGTGGGCGCGGCACAGATCTCGCGCAGCGTCCGCGCGAGCGCACCCCAGTCCTCGCCGGGCGCGTGCCGCAGCGCGGCGTGCAACAGGTGGGCCATCGAGCCGTGCACCACGGTGCGCGGCCACCGCGCGGCCACCGCCTCGGCCAGGCCCCCGCCGGTGTCGCCGACCAGCACCCAGACCTCGCGCACCCCGCGCTCGGCGAGCTCGGCCAGCACCTGCGGCCAGTGCTCCCCGTCCGTGGCCGGCCACAGGCCCAGGACCTCGCGCCGGCCGTCGGTGGAGATCCCGAGCGCCAGGTGCACCAGCGGGCCGCCCGAGCGGCCGCTGCGCACCGCGTCGAGGAAGACCACCGGGTAGACGGGGTCGAGCGGGCACCGGCGCCGCTCGTCGAGCTCGTCGAGCACCTGGTCGGTGATGGCGGAGACGGTCTCCCGGCTGAGCTCCACGCCGTACACCTCGGCCAGGTGCGCCACCAGCTCGCCCGAACTGAGACCGCGCGCGGTGAGCGAGATGACCAGCCGGTCGAGGCCGGGCAGCCGGCGGGCCCGGGGGCGGACGGCCCGGGGGGTGAAGCTGCCCTGGCGGTCCCGGGGCACCCGCACCTCGACCGGGCCGACCTCGGTGAGCAGCCGTCTGGCCCGGGCGCCGTTGCGGACGTTGGCGCCGGGGTCGGTGCCGGGTTCGGCCCCGCGCAGGTGCTCCTGGAGTTCGAGCTCCAGGGCGTGCTCGATCAGCTGCTTGGCGAGCGTCTGGAACAGCCCGCCGTCGCCCAGCAGCCGGATCGCGCCGGAGCCGACCTGCTCGGCGGCGGCCTCCGCCAACTGCCGCACCAGCCGCTGGTCCACCAGCTCGGCCAGGTCCACGGGCGGGACCGCCGGGCCGGGATCAGCTCGCAACAAGGGGTGCCCTCCGTCTGTCGGCCGTTCCGTCCGCCGACCGTCCGCCCCGGCCGCCCTGACGGGGCGACAGGCGCGACACGGCGGCCATCCGCCTGTCACCGCGGCCGGGTACGGTCGGGTCCGCCACTGCCGCGGTCGGCTCCCCCGCCTCCGGGCGCGCTCGGCTTCGCCGTCGGCCGCTGATTTCCGCGCCACTTGGGCGTACACTCACGGCAGTCAGAGCCCGGGGGGACGGCTTCCGACCGACAGGTGATTTCCATCCTGCCATTTCAGACGCCTGGCGGTGGCCGGTACGGGCATTCGTGAAACCGCAATGCCGAAGCCGGAAGGATGCCCAGATGTGCCTATCCCAGGACAACAGCGCGGGAATGGGGACACCGCAGCTCTGTGACCGGGGAGTCGAGTTCTACCGGGTGGCGCTGGCCGAGGGCTGCGCCGCCGGAGACGCCCCCGAGTGCCTGCTCGCGATGGGCCTGCTGCGCTCCGTGCCCGGCTCCGGCGAGCGGCTGACCCCCGTCCCGCCCGACATCGCGGTCACCGGCCTGACCCGGCCGCTCGAACTCGCCGTGCTGGGCCACCAGGAGCGGCTCGCCGAGCTGCGCACCGCCTTCACCGCCGCCGACCGCGCCTACCAGGACGTCATGCGCCGGGCCCAGCTGCCGGTCCGCCTCCTGACGGGCGAGGAGATCAACCCCGCGCTGGAGAAGGCCGTCGCCGCCTGCGCCGAGGAACTGCGCACCGCCCAGCCCGGCGGCGGCCGCAGCCCCGAGCACCTCGCGGACGCCCTCCCGCGCGACCTCGCCCTCGCCGGGCGCGGCGTGCGCCAGCGCACCCTCTACCAGCACACCGTGCGCGCGCACGGCCCGACGCTGGCCTACATCGAGCAGGTCACCGCCCAGGGCGCCCGGATACGCACCCTGAACGAGGTGTTCGACCGGGTGATCATCTGCGACCGCTCCACCGCCTTCGTCCCGGCCGCGGCCGACCGCGAGGCCGCCGCGATGCTCATCCAGTTCCCACCGCTGGTCGAGTACCTGCTCAAGATCTACGAGTTGATGTGGGAACGCGCCGAACCGGTCACCTACCTGGAGGGTCGCCACCGCCCCCAACTGCTCACCGACCGCACCCGCCAGAACGTCCTGCGCCTGATGGTCAACGGCTACACGGACGAGGCCATCGCCTCCCGCCTCGGCATGAGCACCCGTACGGTCTCCAGCCACATCCAGAAGGCCAGCGAACTCCTCGGCAGCCGCAGCCGCGGCCACCTCGGCTACATCATCGCCCGCGAGGGCGTCCTGGACGAACCCCTCGACGACCTGTGACCGGCACCGGGGGCCGTCGCCGTCGCTTGGCGGGACGGCCCCGGTGGCCGGTGCTACTCGTAGCGCAGTTCGCTGGGCCGCATCAGGCGCAGGAGCTGCGGCAGGCCGAGCGCGGTCGTGAGGAGGACGGCGCCGGCGGCGATCGCGGACATGGCCAGCATGGAGCCCCAGTCGAGGGCGAAGGGCAGGCCCGCCGTGTACTGCAGGACGGCTCCCATCAGCAGGCCGCCGGCGGTGGCCAGCAGCATGCCCAGGGCCATCGGGACGAGGGTCTGCCACAGCACCGACAGGCCCAGGATCCGGCGCCGGGTGCCGACGGCGTTCAGCACGCCGAGGATGCGGCGTTGCTCCCGGAACCGCTCCAACTGGCCGACCAGCAGGCTGAGGGCGACCAGCAGCAGGGTGACGGCGGAGCCGGCGGTGAGCAGGCGTTTGACGGCGAGGTAGGTCGGGTCGACGACGCGGTCGAGGGGGGAGCCGGCGAAGCCCTGCGGGTCGATCGCCATGACGGCGGTCGCGAGTTGCTCCTTCGGGTCCGGCAGGCCGGGGGCCATCGCGACCAGGACGGTCGCGGGCTGGCCGCGCAGTGCGGCGGCCGGGGCGGCGGCCGGCGTGAGGAGCAGCAGGCCGGAGCCGAGCCGCCCGTTGGGGTCGGCGCCTTCGACGGGCTCGACGGTGGCCGTCACCGCGGGCAGTGGCCAGGACGGCGGCTCGCCGTCACCGCGGAAGTAGGCGGCGTGGACGGTCGTGCCGGGCCTGGTCTCGGCGGCGGCGTCCGTGCCGCGGTTCGTTCCGGTGCTCGTGCCGTCGTTCGCTCCGGTGCTCGTGCCGCCGCCCGGTCGGATGGTCCGGCCCTGGACGGCGAAGGCGTCACCGTCCTTGCAGTCGGGCAGGGTGGCGAAGCCGCGCAGCACGGCGCAGCCGGCGATCCGGACGCCGGGCAGCTCCCAGGACTTGGCGGTGGGGGTCTCCAGGGCGAACTCGGTGTAGGCGGCGGTGGCCTGCACCCCGGGGGAGTGCGCCAGCCGCTCGGCGAGCAGGTCGGCCTGCGGTCCGCCGCCGGGGAAGGACACCGACTGCTGGTACGGCCCGACCGCGGCGCGGGGGCCGGGACGGTCCTCGTAGCTCGCGCTGACGCCGAGGAAGAGCGTCTGCAGGGCGATCGCCCCGGCGACGGCGACGACCACGCCGCTGACCGCGGCCGAGGCGGGGCCCGAGCTCAACTGGAGCCTTCGGATGGCGAGTTGCCAGGACACTCCGCCGCCGGAGCGCCGGGTGGCGGCCTCCACCAGCCAGGGCAGCAGGGTGCAGACGCCCACCAGCATCAGCAGCACGCCGACCGCGACCAGCAGTGAACCGCGAGTGTCCTGAACGGAGTTGAAGACGGCGGTGCGCCCCATCCCGGACGGGTTGTACTGCGTGGGCAGCGCCAGCGCGAGCGCCGTCAGGGCAAGACCGGCCAGCGGCAGCGCCAGCCGCCACCCGATCCGGCGCCGGCCGGGACCGGACCGGCGGACCACGCCGAGCGGGTCGACGGTGACCCGGCGCATCGCCAGCAGGGTCACGCCGACGCCGAGGAGCGGCACGACCACGGCGATCGCGGCGGCGATGGCGGGGTGCGGCGCGATGTCCTCGGGGTAGAAGCTGAAGCCCGCGAGCCGCAGGTGGCCGGTCAGCCGCCGGCCGAGCAGGAACAGCGCCGCGCCCGCGACCAGGCCCAGCACCGCGCCGACCAGGGACTCCCCGGCGGCGAGCCGGGCGGTCATCCGGCGGTCCGCGCCGACCAGGCGCAGTGCGGCGAGCCTGCGGTCGCGCCGTTCGCCGCCGAAGCGGGCGGCGGCGGCGAGGAAGACGCCGACCGGGGCGAGCATCACGGTCAGGCCGACGGCGTTGAGCAGGATCAGCCGGGGGTCCATCGGCTTGGGCGGCGAGAAATGGCCGTACGAGGTGATGCGGTCGGCTCCGGCGTCCAGCGAGAGCCGGTCGCTGCCGAGCAGGTAGCCGGCCTGGCCGGGGCCGAGCAGACCGGCCGGGCCGATGCCGCCGACCACCGGATAGGGGAGGCGGTCGCGCAGCAGCTGGTTGGCCGGGTCCTTCAGGAGCTCGGCCAGGGCGGGCGAGACGACCATCCGCCCCGGCGGCGGGTACGCGGCCACTCCGGGCGGGAGCGCCGCGTCCGGGCCCTCGGGCTGGACGACCCGTCCACGGATCGGGGTGCCCCGGAAGGTGGTGTCGGCGGTGGCGATGAGGACCGTCCGGTCGCCGGGCGTGGGCAGGTCCTCGTCGCGGAAGGTGTCGTTCTGCACGTACAGGCGCTCGTTGCGGTGCTGGACGATGCCGGGGAAGGAGGCGGTGAACAGCAGCAGGGCCACCCCCAGGCCGACGCCGCAGGCGGTGAGCAGCAGCCGCCCCCAGCCATCCCGCCCGTTGGTGAGGGCCAGGCGTACGCCGAGGCCGAGCTGGTCCAGGAACGGCGAGCGGACCCGGTCGGCGGCGGGGGTGTTCGCGTCGGGGCTGCTCACGCCGGGGCCGCTCGTGGTGGAACTGCTCATATCGCGCCCGCCAGGTCGCGGGTGCGGCCGTCGCGGACGACGATCTCGCGGTCGGCGTAGGCGGCGACCCTGACCTCGTGGGTGACCAGGACGACGGCGGCGCCGGTCTCCCGGGCGGCCAGGGTGAGCAGCTTCATCACCCGCTCGCCGTTGAGGGAGTCGAGCGCGCCGGTCGGCTCGTCGGCGAAGACTGCCCTGGGCCCGGTGATCAGGGCCCGCGCGGCGCCGACCCGTTGGCCCTGGCCGCCGGAGACCTCGCCGGGGCGCTTGGCGGCCACGTCGTCCACCTCCAGGCGCTCCAGCCATTCGCGGGCCCGGGCCTCGGCGGCCCGGCGGCGCAGTCCGTTGAGGCGCAGCGGGAGCGCGACGTTCTCCAGGCAGGAGAGTTCCGGGACGAGCTGGCCGAACTGGAACAGGAAGCCGAACTCGGTGCGCCGCAGGGCGCTCAGCTCGGCGTCGGAGCAGGCGGTGAGGTCGCGCTCCCGGTAGCGGAGGCGGCCGCTGTCGGGCCGGGTGATCCCGGCGAGGCAGTGCAGCAGGGTGGACTTGCCGGAGCCCGACGGGCCCATCACGGCGACGAGTTCGCCGGCCGCGACGGTGAGCGAGGCCCCGCCGAGCGCCGGGGTGAGCCCGAAGTTCTTGTGCAGGTCGTGGGCGGCGAGCAGGGGTTCGGGCATGGTCAACGCTGGGACTCCGTGATGCGGGCGGCGAGTTCGTCCAGGCGGGCGGCGGTGAGCTCCAGCCAGCGCAGGTCGGCTTCCAGGTGGAACAGGGCGTGGTCGCAGATCAGCTGGTCGGTGAGGTCCCCGGTGAGCTTGCGGCGGGTCAGCTCCCGCATCTCCTTGAGGTGTTCGGCCCGCTGCGCGTCCAGGACGTCGGCGCCGGAGCGGCCGGTCAGGAGGGCGAGCACGACCTTCTGGTAGAGCGTGCTCTGCAGGTACGGCTGCGGGCTCTCCGGGTGCGCGAGCCAGTTGGCGAGGTCGGTGACCCCGGCGTCGGTGATCGCGTACCGCTTGCGCTCCGGGCCGTCGCCGGCCTCGACACCGTCGACCACCACCAGCCCGTTCTTCAGCAGCCGGGAGAGCGTCGCGTACACCTGCCCGTAGTGCAGGCCGCGGTCGCGCCCGAAGTGCTCGTCGTGGAGGCGTTTGATGTCGTATCCGTGGCGGGGCTGGGTCTCCAGCAAGCCGAGGAACAGCTGTCCGAGTGACATGCTCCGGGACTATACAGGCCATGTATACACATGGGTGTATAGCGGGCCCCCTGGGGCCCGGCCGGCGCCGCCGCTACGGCCGCGGCCTCCCCGAGCAGGGCTCGGGGAGGCCGGAGCGGTTCGGTGCCCTGGTCATTTCAGACTTCCGTGGGCACCGGTGGTCAGCCCGCCTGGGCGCGCACCAGCCAACGCTGGTTGGCGCTGGCGGTGCAGGACCAGACCCCGAGTGTGGTGCCGTTCGCGTCCGCCCAGCCGGGCAGTTCGAGGCACTTGTCGGAGATCGGGTTGTAGAGCGTGCCGTCGTAGCGGCGGACCCAGGTCTGGGCGTCGTCGGCGGCGCAGGTCTGGAAGGACACCTTGGTGCCGTTGCCGGCCGGCTTGTCGTTGGTGGCGACGCACCGGTCGGTGCCGGAGACCTTGACCTTGTTGTCGATGGTCAGGTTGAAGTGCTGGGCGTTGCCGTTGTAGCAGTTGTAGAAGGCGACCGCCGTGCCGATGGAACCGCCCCAACTGTCGATGCACCTGCCGGGGTTGTAGGCGCTCTGGATCTGGACGCTGGAGCCGGCCGTGGCGAGCGTGTTGGCCTGCTGGTCGGTGAACGCGTACGGGTAGATCCGGACGTCGCTGACCGCGCCGTTCACGCGGCTGTCAGGCCCGGGGTACCGGGTGGTGGTCTCCCCGCCGATGTTCAGACTGCCGTTGGCCTTCCAGCCCGCAGGGACCTTCGACCGCTTCCTCAGCCCGGACCCACTGCCCCTGCCCAACGACCCGCAGCAGTGGAACGCTTACGTGTACAGCAACAATGACCCGGTCAACAAGACCGACCCCACCGGCATGGCCCTTGAGGTTTTCTGGGATGCCGATACCGGTGGCGCAACGTTTACCGTGATGCCGTCAACTGTGGCGGGGCATCACGATACGGTAATTGGCGGTACGTCGCGCCATCCGACTACGAGGAATGTCCGGGTGCCGCTGCAGATAGTTCCAGCGAAAGAGAGGGAGATCCTGGTCTGCTTGCAGTTCCGTTTGCGTCATCCCTCTTCTCGCCTTCGGGCCGTACCTACCAGAATGGCGGGTGTGTATCAAGGTGCTGATTAACAGATTTAATCGAGTCGGCCGGTGGTTCAGTCGGGCGCTGCTGAGATATCTTGCGGTGTGCGTGGCTCCCGTGTGCGTTTTTATGCTCGTTCTTTCGGCATTTGCGCCCGGAGGGCATGACGCCAATGGGTTCTCTCGAGCCGACTCTTTGGATGGCCTCAAGCTGCTGGCGCTTATCTCGCTCACAATAACTGTCCCCACACTGTTCTTTCTCTTCCTGGTCTCTTTTTGGGCGGCCAGGGGGAGGAATGTTCGGGGGGTGGCTGCCGTGTTGTTTGCTCTGCCCCCAGTGCTCTATCTCCTTGCGGGTGCTTGGCCCTTCCTGCTGATGAGCGCACTCGGTGTGATCTACGCAATGGTAGTGATGCCCGCGCCTGCGTCTAGATCCTGATTTTGCGACATCTGGGTCCCCGGGCGCGTGATGCGCATCGGGGACCCAGATGTTTATTCTGGGCACTTACGGTAACTTCCCGTTCAATCCTGGTGGGGTTCATCGAGTAATCGCTCGGCGAGCCCGCCACGAGTGGGGGATCATGGAAGGGAGGGGGTGGACGCTGGTCAAGAGTCGTTCGCCCGACAGTAGTCCGTCGGCTGTGGATAGCCAGTAGGTCTGTGCCATGAGCGCCCCATCCGGTTGCCGGATGGGGCGCTCAGCTGTTGAGGGGTTAACTCGTGGAGCTGTGTGTGGAGGATAATAAGTGGACGGGGAAGGCTTTCGCTGCAGGGTGGGGAGGCCAGGATCCAGAATGAACTGATTGATTGTCAGTTCCGGCTGGGCGGTGATACCGTATGCGGTCCTTGTCCTGTGAGGTCGGGAGTTTTTCATGGTCGTCCTTGGAATGCTGATACCGGTTGTCCTGGGATTAGCCTTGGTCGCAAATTTTCGTGGAATCCGCGACTTCTTCGTGGAGGGTGCTGAGAAGAAGTCGATCCCGGTGATCGCGTTGATTGTCGGCTGGTTCTTCATTGTGGTTCCTGGGGCGGCTGTCCTCGGCATGGCTGTCAAGGCGATCCTGCGCTGACCTGTTCGGACTGTCGCGGATGGTGGCGCGTGACTTCTGAGGCGGTGGGGTGGTCTTCGGGACGGCCTCGCCGCCGGATCCTTTGACGGAGGGGGCGTGTGAAGGGGCGGCGAATTGTCCTGTGGAGTGTGCTCGGTGGGGTGCTGGGTGTCCTCGGGTTGGGCTGGGCCCTGTGGGTGACGGTCCGACCTTCCGCACCTGAGGTGCCTGATCCGGTCGGACGGTGGGCCGGAGGAGCGGCGGCTGTCGAGCTTCTTCCGGATGGGCGGGTCGGATCGGCACAAGTGCCGGCCCGCGTGTGCAGCGTTGCCTTGGTGGACCGGGAACAGCCGACGGAGATTGAGGGGCGCTGGAAGAAGTCGGTTCTCGATGACGTGGGGCCGGGGGTCTATGTGGATGCGACTCGGAAGGATGGGAGCGGTAGTTGTCGGTTCTGGCTGACGGCCGAGGAGAACGGAAAGGACCTGTGGGTGCTGGTCGATCAGGGGTTCGTCATGAAGAAGGACTGAGATGTCGCGGTGGATTCGATTCCTGGCGATATGGAACGGGGTGGGAGTGATCGGGATGCAGAGGCCGAGCCGGGTGCGTGGACGTGGGAGGCTGCCTGTTCTGGCTGTCTGTGTGGCATCGGCTCTGCCGCTGGCGGCTTCGTGCACGGTGGCGAAGGAGCCTGTTCCGGCTGTCATCGGGTCCTGGAAGGCGCCCGTTGCTTCGATTCAGTTCCTGGAGGGCGGCAAGCTCGGCGAGGTGAGTCTGCTCCCCGCCATGTGTCGTGGAGGGAAGTCTCCGACCGTGGTGAAGTTCACCGGCACCTGGAAGTACGGGACGCTTTCCGATGCTGGACCTGGCGCGGTCGCCCAATTGGTCTCCGTCGATGGCGATCTGAGGTGCGAGCGGTTCTTCCAGTACGTCAAGCGCCAAGGTGAGGAGCGGTTGGGACTGACCGATGCGGACGACGGCGGCGTGCCGTTCGCCGCGTTCCTTCGGCAGTAGGTCCGTTTCGAGAGCCGCCCCATCCGATGTGTCGGATGGGGCGGCTCTCGCGATGGAGCATGGGCGACGCGGGGTCCGGGGGCGTCAGGGGGCGTCAGGGGGGTGTCAGGAGTGGGGCGGTGATCGTTGGGATGTCGTCAAGAGTGGTCGAGGTCCGGGGTGGGGTCGGGTGAGGTGGGTGGGTGCCGAGTCCTCCGTTGCCTGATGTGCCTGGTCCCACTGGTGGTTACCGCAATGCGCCTACCGGGGTGCCGCCGTACGGCGGGCCGGCGGTGCCGCAGCTGCCGGCTCTGGACGGGACGCTGGTGGTCGACTTCGCGTTGGTGGGCAAGGCCGGGGCGGATGCGGGGCGGGCGGCCGACGGCATGGCTGCCGCCTGGACGGCGCTGAGTTCTGCGGCCCTGTCCGGCGCGGCGCCCTGGGGGGATGATCCGGCGCTCGGGCAGGGCTTCGACCAGGTCTTCGCCCAGCCGCGGGACGATCTGCTGAAGGCGGTGCAGGCGCTGCCGGACACCTTGCGCAAGCTGGCCGATGCCCTCGGCGCCACTCGCAGCACGTTCGAGAAGGCCGACGAGCATGCCACGGAACTCGCCTGGACGTTCCCGGTGCCCGGTAGCGGCGGCGCGTGATGGCGGTCGACGCCCCCAACGCCTCGCTGCCGGACGGGTTGCAGAACCTGCTGATGATCCTGGTGGGAAACAAGTGGCCCACGGGGAACGAGAGTGCGCTGCGGGCCGAGGCGGATGCCTGGACCGAGGCGGCGAAGTCGATCCGTGCCTGTGTCCTGGACCTGGCGGACGCCAAGTCCCAGCTCGACCAGGGTCTGAGCGGTGCCACCAGGGACGCGTTCGACGCCTATCTGGCCAGGCTCGCCGTCGCCGACGACGCCGCGCTGCCGCTCATCGCCCAGTGCTGCGACGCCGCCGCCGACGCGCTGCACAACCTGGCGAACCAGATCGAGACCCTGCGCATCGAGATCATCGGTGCGCTGGTGGTCCTGGCCGTTCAACTGGCCATCGACGCAGCGTTGTTCCTCTTCGGCGGGGCCGAGGCGGCGCCCGTGGAGATCGCCTTCACCAGGGCCCTGGTGTGGGCCTTCCTGCGCAAGGCGCTGATCGGTGCGGTGACCCGGGTCGCCGAGTCGGTGTTGGCCCAGGTGGGCTTCGACCTGCTGGCCCAGGTGATCGAGCTGGGCCAGGGCCACCGCACGTCGATCGACGGCGGCGAGCTGGGCACGGCCGCCGTCAACGGGGCGGTGGGCGGCGCGGTCGGTGTCGGTGCCGGGTGGCTCGGCAAGGGGCTGGGCAAGGGCTTGGGCAAGGGGCTCGGGAAGGGCTTCACCTCGCTGACCGGCAAGGAGGCCGGCGCGTTCGCCAAGGGCGCGGCCGGGCTGGTCTGGAACACCGGTTACGGGGCGCTGACCGGGATGGCCGAAGGTGCGGCGCAGGATGCGGTGTTCGGGTTGTCGGGCGACTACGTCTCCGGCGCGGCCAACGGCGCGTTCGCCGGGGCGTGGGGGTGGCGGCACGGGGTGATGAACCCCGGGAACAAGTTCTCCATCTCGCCGGGCGACCACATCGAGGGCTGGCTGAACGGCCGGCTGGAGGGCCCGCGCCCACCGCGCGGCGGTACGACGGGGGACGGCACGCCAGGGGGCGGCCCGTCGGAGATCGAGCTCGTCCCGGTCGGGGACCTGCCCCATGAGTTGCCGCCGCTGCCGCCGCAGGACACGGACCTCTCGGGCCTGTTCCACGAGATGGGCCACTTCCCGGCCCCCGTCGGCGACTTCAGGCCGACGCACGGCGGCACCTCGGTTCCGCACCGCCCGCAGCCGAGGACCGTCTCCGACATCGTCCTGGAGGAGCTCAGCCCGGGCGTGCGCCAGCCCTCCTGATGGAGGATCAGGAGGGCTGGTGTCGGTGCGGGGGGCCGGGCGGGGTGTTACCGGCTGCCTGCCGGGGCGAGGGGGGCCAGGGGGCCGGGGTAGAGGTATTCCTTCGCCGGGATCGTGGTGCCGTGGGCCCAGGCGTCGAAGAAGCCCTTGAGGTCCTTGCCGGAGACCTTGGCGGCGAGGGCCTCGAACTGGGGGAAGGAGGCGTTGCCGTAGGCGTGGTCGGCGGTCCAGCGCTTGAGGGTGGCGAAGAACGTGTCGTCTCCGACGGTGCGCCGCAGGGCGTGCATCATCAGGGAGCCCTTGAAGTAGAGGGCCGAGGCGAGTTCCTTGCCCTGCCCGGGGTCGTAGAGCTTGGTGGACCAGTACTCCGGCTTGTTCCGGTTCTCCTCGACGCCGGGGGCGTAGAAGCCGGTGTCGAGGTTGCTGCCCTGGTGTTCGTCCCACAGCTGGTTGGCGTACTGGGCGACGCATTCGGCGATGCAGCCGTCGCGCCAGTCGGTGAACGAGACGCTGTCGCCGAACCACTGGTGGGTGATCTCGTGGACCGCCGCGGAGTCCCAGAAGTAGTTGGTGTAGGTGGGCCGGCTCTGGGTCTCCAGGTCCGGCGCGCCGGTGCCCGTCTCCTTGGTCCAGCTGCGGACGATGGCGCCCGCGGAGGAGAACGGGTACGGGCCGAACTTGGAGGCCAGGAAGGCGATGATCTCGGGCTGCTGGGCCTCGGTCGCCTTGGCCATGTCGTCGATCGGCACGTCCGGGCCGTAGGCGGTGATGACCGGCGTCCCGTCGGGCAGCGCCGAGCGGTGGACGGTGAACTTGTCGATGGCGACGGTGCTGAGGTAGGTCGCCATCGGCTTGTCCTCGCGCCAGCGGAAGGTCGTCGAGCCGTCCTTGCTGGTGGTCTGGCCGGGCCGGCCGTTGCCGATGGCGGTCCAGCCGTCGGGGACGGTCGCGGCGAGCGAGAAGGTGGCCTTGTCGGACGGGTGGTCGTTGGACGGGAACCAGGAGGTCGCCGAGTGCGGCTCGCCCATCGCGTTGACGCCGCCGGACACCAGTTGGTGCCAGCCCTCGGGGTCGGGCTTGCCCGCGTACACCACCCGCACCGCGAAGGTGGCGCCGCCGGCCACCCGGCGGGCGGGCACGATGTCCAGCTTGTGCGTGCCGGAGCGGGAGAACGACTTGGCCGGGGTGCCGTTCACGGTGACGGAGGTGACCTGGAAGCCCTTGAGGTCCAGGGAGAGGCGGTCCAGCGACTGCAGGGCCCGGGCGGTGACGGTCGTGTCGCCGTTCAACTGGTCGGGGTGCGCCGGGTCGTAGGCGATCCGGACGTCGTAGTTCGCCACGTCGTAGCCGGTGTTGCCGTCCTCGGGGAAGTACGGGTCCCCGATGCCGGCCGCTCCCGCGGGGGCGGCGGTCAGGGCGACGCCGAGGGCGGTGGCGGCGGCCACCAGGGTGACGGCCTTGCGGCGGTGGCGACTCAGCGGTGTGCGCATCTGTGGCTCCTGGGGGCGGGCGGTCAGGACCGGGGGGCGGCGGAGGCGGTGGCCGGGGCGGTGGTGGCGGGAGCGGTGGGGACGGCGGGCTTGGCGGGGGCGGGCTTGGTGGTGGCGAACTGCCAGACCACGCCGATCATGGCGTTGGTGCTGGTCGCCTGCGTCGCGGGGTCGACGTTGGCGAGGTTGTCGCACGCGCTGTGGATGCAGTCCGAGACGCCGCTGCTGAAGCCGGACGACGGGATGCCCGCGTCCCCGAACGGCTGGCTGTCGGAGCTGTCCAGCGGGATGTCGAAGGTGGCCAGGCCGCGGTCGGTGAACCACTTCTCGAAGGCCTGGAAGGCTGCGGTCTCGTTGTTCTTCGCGTCCTTCACCAGCAGGTACTGCTGGAGGTTCTTGCTGCCCGCCTGGTCGAGGTTGAGGTACAGGTCGATGGCCTTGCGGTCACCGGCGGACAGGTTCTTGACGTAGTCCGCCGAACCGACCATCCCCAGCTCCTCCGCCCCCCACCAGGCGAAGCGCAGGTGCCGCTCGGGCTTCAGCTTGGCCTTGGCCACCTGGAGGGCGGTGGTCAGGACGGCCGCCGAGCCGGAGCCGTTGTCGTTGATCCCCGGGCCCATCGTGACGCTGTCCAGGTGGGCGCCGGTGAGCAGCACGTGGTCGGGGTCGCCGCCCTGCCAGTCGGCGATCAGGTTGTAGCCGTCCTTGCCGTCGTGGGAGAAGCGGCGCAGCTGCGTCTGGAAGCCGGCCCGGTCCAGCGCGTGCTTCATGTACGCCACCGACTCCGCGTACCCCTTGGTGCCGTGCGCGCGGTTGCCGCCGTTGCGGTCCGCGATCCGCTGCAGGGCCTGGAGGTGCGGCATCACCTCGGCCGCCTCGACGGTGGGCGCGGCGGGGGCGGGCCTGCGCTCGGCGGCCGTCGCCGCGACGGCGGGGACGGTGGACAGCAGCAGGGCGGCCCCGAGGACGTGGGCGGCGAGGGACACCAGACGGCGGGAGGGCATCACGCGGGAGCCTTTCGGAGGCGGGGCCGGGGGGCTTCCCCCGGCGGACTCGACCCACCCTGGTCCGTCGATGTCAGGAACTTGTCGAGAGGCTGTCGGGAACCGGTAGGGGTGCTTCCGGAGGGCGACTTACGATCATCCTCATGTGCGCACATGTCGTGGTCGCCGAGGACGATCCCAAGCAGGCCGACCTGGCCCGCCTGTACCTGGAGCGGGAAGGGCACCGCGTGGTCGTCGTCCACGACGGCCGGGCCGCGCTGGAACAGGCCCGGCGCGGCCCGGCGGACCTCCTGGTCCTCGACGTGATGATGCCCGTCATGGACGGGCTCGACGTCTGCCGCGCCCTGCGCGCCGAATCCGCCCTGCCGGTACTGATGCTGACGGCCCGCACCGCCGAGGAGGACCTGCTGCTCGGCCTCGACCTCGGCGCCGACGACTACCTCACCAAGCCGTACAGCCCGCGCGAGCTCGTCGCCCGGGTCCGGGCCCTGCTGCGCCGCGGGTCCCGGCCGCTGGCCCCGGGAGCTCCCGCGCCGCCCGCCGCGCCCACCCTGCCGCCCGCCGCCGCGCCCTCGGCGGTGCTGACCGCCGGGGCCCTCACCATCGACCCCCTGCGCCACGAGGTCACCGCCGACGGACGGCCCGTCAGCTGCACGCCCGGCGAGTTCCGGCTGCTCCAGGTGTTGGCCGCCCAGCCCGGCCGGGTCTTCACCCGGGCCCAGCTGCTGGAGCACCTGCACGGCATCGACCGGTACATCACCACCCGGACCGTCGACACCCACGTGATGAACCTGCGCCGCAAGATCGAGCCCCAACCGCGGCGCCCCACCCGCCTGCTGACGGTCTACGGCATCGGCTACAAGCTCGCGGAGGGGCCGCGCGGTGCGTCGTGACGCCCCGCCGCGCCGCAGCCTGCTGGTCCGGCTGCTCGCCCTCTCCGCCCTGGTCTCGCTCTGTTCGATCGCCGCGACGGCCTGGCTGACCGCCCGCACCACGACGGGCGCGATCAGGCAGGAGCAGCGCCAGGTCCTCGCGGACCAGGCCCGGATCTACCACGAACTGCTCGGCTACGCCGCGACCCACCCCGACTGGACGGGTGCGGAGAGCACCGTGCGGCGGCTCGCCGCCGAGACCGGGCAGCGCATCCTGCTGACCACTCCGCGCTTCGAGCCGGTCGTCGACTCCGCGGCCGCCGCACCCGGGTCACCGCCGTCGGCCGCCACCGCACTCGGGTCACCGGGCGCCACACCGTCGGCCGCCACGTCGTCGGCGCCGCCCCCGGGCGCCGCCGACCGGACGGTGCTGCCCCGGACGCCCACCACCACCGTCGACCCGCTCTCCGTCGACCTCGCCATGCTGCCCGACGCCCCGGCCGACCGGATCGACGCCCGCGCCGTGGGCCCGTTCCGGCTGACGACCGCCGAGCGCGCGGCCATGGAGGAGGCCGCGCGGGACCGGGCCGGCTGCCTGCGGTCGGAACTGGGCGTCGAGGCGACCGTCACCGACGACGCCGCCGGCCGCCCCGTGGTGAGCGTCCCCGGTGGCCGGCCGCTCGGCGTGCGCTGCGCGCCCCCGCTGGTGCTGGACGCCCCGACCCGCACCGAGAGCGCCGCCCTCGCCGACCTCACCGCGCTCGTCAACGCCTGCCTGGAGCGCCAGCAGATCCGGCCCGTGACGCTGTCCCTGGGGCTGCAGTGGGCCCCGGCCCGCGACCGGGAGCAGGAGCAGGTGATCTCCGCCTGCCTCGCCAACTCCCGCCGGCAGCAGCTCGTCCGGTACGTGGCGCCGCCCGTGCTGCTGTTCGTCGGCGCGCCCGCCGGCGCGGCGGACCAGGCCCCCGCGCTGTCCGCCCCGCACCGCGGGCGGGTCGCCGAGGTCGCCGCGCTGGTGCTGGTGGTCACCGTGGCGATCACCACGATCGTCGGCCTGCGGCTCTCCCGGCCGCTGAACGCGCTCACCCGCGCCGCCCGGCGGATGGCCGACGGGGACCTCTCCGCCCGGGTGTCCGCGACCGGCCGCGACGAGATCGCCGGACTCGCCGCCGCCTTCAACGCCATGGCGCAGCGCCGCGAGCAGCTGGAGGAACTGCGCCGGGCGATGGTCGGCGACATCGCGCACGAGCTGCGCACCCCGCTCAGCAACATCCGCGGCTGGCTGGAGGCCGTCGAGGACGGCGTCGTCACCGCCGACGGCGCCCTGACGAGTTCGCTGCTGGAGGAGGCCCTGCAACTCCAGCACCTGATCGACGACCTGCGGGACCTCGCCGACGCCGACGCCGGTGAACTGGCCCTGCACCGCGAGCCCGTGGACGTCGAGGACCTGCTGGCCCAGGTCGCCACCGCGCACGGCGCCCGGGCACAGGCGTCGGGCGTGGCCCTGGTCGTCGAGACCGCCGACGCTCCAGCCGGGTGCGAGGTGTTCGCCGACCCGGTGCGCCTGCGCCAGCTGGTGGGCAACCTGGTCGCCAACGCCGTCCGGCACACCCCGGCGGGCGGCACGGTCACCCTGCGGACCCGCCCGGAGGCCGACGCCCTGCTGATCGAGGTCGCCGACACCGGCGGCGGCATCGCCGAGGCGGACCTGCCGTTGGTGTTCGAGCGCTTCTGGCGGGCCGACAAGTCCCGCAACCGGCAGAGCGGCGGCAGCGGTCTGGGCCTCGCCATCGTCCGCAAGCTCGCCGAGCTCCACGGCGGCGGCGTCCACGCGGCCAGCAGCCCCGGCGCGGGCTCGGTGTTCACCGTGCGCCTGCCGGCTCCGGCGGCCGCCGGGTGCGGGGGCGGAGCGGGCTGATAGCTAAATCATCGACATATGTTTGCCATTGATCTATGCTCACGGTCATGGCTAACCGTCAACTACAGGAGCCGACCCGGCTCGTGCTCACCGCGCTCGCCGATGCCCCGCGGCACGGCTACGCGATCGTCCAGGAAGTCCTGGCCATCTCCGACGGCCGGACCAAGCTGCTCACCGGCACGCTCTACACCGCGCTGGACCGGCTCCTCCAGCAGGGGCTGATCCGGATCGACCACGAGGAGGTCGTCGGTGGCCGGATGCGGCGCACCTTCGCCCTCACCGAGGACGGCCGGGACGTCCTGGGCGCGGAGACGGCGCGGCTGCGGGCCGGAGTCGTCGAGGCCGAGCGCAGGCTCGCGCTCGGGCGGGGTCCGCGCCTCGGGGCGCTCCGGCTGAGCGGCGGTGCGGCATGACCGCGCAGCAGGCCGGGGCGCTGCCCGGCAGGCTCCCGCTGATCGGCATCTACCCCGCCGCCTACCGGGCCTCGCACGGTGAGGAGATCGCCGCCGTCTTCGCCGAGTCCGTCGAGGGCGCCGACCGGCGCACCGTGCTGCGCGAATGGGTCACCCTGGCCGCGCACGCCGCCCGGCTGCGGACCCGGCTCAGCTCCGGCGACCCCGCGGGCCGGGCGCTCGCCGGCGCCGCGCCGTACCTGCTGGCCGCCGGGGCGGCGCTGGCCTTCGTCCAGCTGCTGATGGGCCTCTTCATCAGGGAGCCGCACTCCGAACTGATGGGCCTGCACAGCACGGCCGCGTCCGCGGTGGGCGTGGTGCAGACCGTTCCCTGGCTCCTCGCGCTGCTCGGCGCTGGCCTCGGGCACTGGGGCGCCGCCCGCGTCCTGGTGCTGGTCGGCGTCCTCGCCCGGATCGGCGCCGCGGTCGGCTATTTCGTCCACCCGGCCGGGGTGCTCTTCCTGTCCCTCTACCAGCTGCCCCTCTGGCTCCTGCTCGGGGTGCCGCTGCTCATCGCCCCGCCCGACGGCGTCGACCAGCGCGTCCGCGCCCGGGTCGGGACGGTCGTCGCGGCGGGTGCCATCGTGCTGCCGATGAGCGCGCTCGTCCTCGCCTGGCCCTGGCGCGAGTTGGAGGACTACTCCGAGGTCATCTTCCCGCGCAGCACCCAGATGCTGCTCGACGCGTCGTCGGCCTGGCCCGCCGTGGTGATGGCGATCGCCTTCTTCGTCCACTTCGCCGCCCGCCGGCCCGACCGGCCGCGCGCCGTCGGAGTGGCGCTGGCCGCCCTCCCCTGGGCGGTCATGCTCCCCGCGCCCTACTACTGGGCGCTGCCGCGCGACCTCGCCGACCTCGGGCGCAACCTCGCGGTCGTGGTCGGTCTGCTGGCTGTCGCCGCCACCCTCGCCGCGTTCAGCCGCACCCTGGCCGCCTCCCGGAACCCGGAGCCGGTCGAGCCGGCCTGACCGCGCAGGCGGTGCCCCGAACTGACCGCCGGTGTCGGGCCGGCCGGTCCGAGGATCCCCGAGTCCCTTCTTCCGGAAGGGGCTCGGGGATCTTTCGGCGTCGGTCCTCGGCGGTCGGGCGGTCCGTCCTCGGCGATCGGCGATCGGTGCGCGGTGATCGGTGCGCGGTGGCCGGTCCTCAGCGGTCGGCGGAGAAGCCGTTGATGACGCTCAGGGCGCTCAGGGCGCCGAAGCCGCCGTCCGCGCAGACCGGTTGGAGCTGGACGTCGCCGACGATCTGGAAGAGCTTCTCGGCCGGGTCGGCGGCCGTGGGATTGCAGACGGGCTGGCCGACGCAGTGGTGGATGGCGGCCACGCCGTCGCCGGTGACGCCGGGGGAGGCGGTGGTGCAGAAGGTCACCACGCCGATCTTCGCGGGGTTCGGCCCGTCGGGGTCGCGCAGCTCCCACGTGCCGGAGGTGGTGGAGTCGGCGACGTTGCCGCCGCACTGCCCCGCGGCGGCGGCGGCGGGTGCGGCGGGCGGCGGTCCGGGATGCGCCGGCGCGGTGCGCGGGAGGGCGTACGGGGCGCGGGAGCCGCGACTGGGGAAGCGCTGTGCACCGCTTGACCGGGGGGCGCCGGGGAGGGCGAGGGGCGCCGGGGAAGGGGCGCCGGGGGCGCCCTGGGAGAGGGGCGCCGGGGAAGGCGGGCGGATCAGGTGGTCGAGCCTCTTCGGAGGTGCTGGAGGCAGTCGGCGATCTCGGCGGGGGTGGAGGGGCCGAGGGCGTCGGCGAGGCGGCCGTGGTGGAGGAAGACGACGCTGTCCGCGCACGCGGCGGCTTCCGGGTCGGTGGTGACGAGGACCGCCGTGAGGTCGAGGGCGCGGACCGCGCGGCGGAGTGAGGCGCCGATGGCGCGGGCGAGTTCGGGCGAGTCGTCGTGGCCGGGGGTGTCGACCAGCAGCAGGCGCGGGGAGCCGGCCAGCAGCCGGGCCAGCATGGCGTTGTGCTGCTGGACCCGGCCCAGTCTCCGGAGCGGCCGCCGCCAGAGCCACAGTCGGGTGACCCGACTGATCTGCCAGGCCTGGCGGCGGCCGAGTGCGGAAACGCCCGGGTCGACGAATTCACGAACCGTCACATTCGGGTGGACGGGCTCGTGTTGGCCCCAGAGTGCACCGACGGAACCCCGTCCACCGTCGGCCCAGTGGACCGTTCCGGTGGACGGGGTGGTGACGCCGGCCATGCACTCCAGGAGTGCTGTGGTGCTGGCGCGTTCGTCTCCCATGACGGCACAGAAGCGGCCTTTTCGTACGCCGAGTGAGAACTCGCGCAGGACCGCTGTGGGACCGTTCGTGCCCGGGTGGATTTTCGACACGTTTTCCAGCGTGACGGCACAGTCTGGGGCGGCTTCCCGCTCAGCTGGTCCACCTCCCATCATGAATCCGCTCCCAGGCTTCCGTAAATGATGCGTGCGGCGACAAGGCATCGTGCGTGCATGCCCAGAACCTACTCGCTCGTAATGGGTTTAGGCCATGCTGCCCGCATCCGTATGTATGGTGCACTTTCCTAGACCATCCGTGTCGGATCCAGATCGCTCCTCGGGGCGTGTTGCGGGTTCGTTACTTCGGGAATCGTCGGTATAGGGCGAATTGTCAGACGAGTGGATCCCCACGAAGAAGCGCCCCGCCCAGGGGGGTCAGGGTGTGGTGCACTTTGTTGAGCGAGCGCAGGGTGGTGATAAGGCCGGCCGCCCGCAGGACGGCGGTGTGCTGGCTCGCGGCGGCGGTGGAGATGCCCACCAGCTCGCCGACCTCGGTGGTGGTGCAGGTGGTCGTCAGCACCTGGAGGACGGCCGCCCGGGTGCGCCCCAGCAGGGCGCCCAGGGCCTGGTCGCCGTCGGGCGCCGGGTCCCACAGGTTCTCCCGGTCGCGCGGGACGGGGATCGGGTAGAGCAGCAGCAGGGGCCGGTCGCCCTGCTGTTCGACCAGGATCGGCGACCGGGAGAACAGGAACAGCGACGGTGCTATCTCCAGGCCGGTCGACTCCAGTTTGATGTCGTGCCCCGTCCCGGGGACCTCCAGCACCGGGGGGCGCCAGCGGATCGCCGGGTGCAGGGTGCTGAGCAACTGGTCGACGCCGCCGCTCATCATGATCTGGGCCCGAGCGTTCCGGTCGACTTCGAGCAGGGTCGACACCTGGTTCCAGTACGGCTCCACGGCGATCCGGTGGAATGTCTCCAGATCGCGCAGGACCCGCGGTCGGAATTCGTTCCCGGATCCGGCTGCGGAGGAATTTTCGAGAATTCGGTAGAGATCCGGGAAAGGGCGGACGGTGCGGGCGAGTTCGGCCAGCGCCCGGCCGTCCCGTTCACCCGCGACCCGGCGTCGCCAGGAATGGAAGACGGGGCCTCCGCCGCCCGTCGCGAAGGTTTCGAGGGCGCACAGCGCCTCTCTCATCGGATCCAGATGGGCGGCCGACGATACTTTGGCCAGGCTCGCCGGACTGAAGAATATGCGTCGCATTGCTGTTTTCCCCCTTGAAGTTCCGATGCTGTCGCGATCGGAGGTCATCGGTCTCAGGCCGGCATCGCTGCCGCTTCGATCACGCCCTCGGTCGCACAGTTCGGTCCGTCGGGGAGAATGGGGTAGAAGAGCGTCGGTCCGTCGGCAATGGTGTGGTCGTCCACCAGGACCGGGGAATCGGGTGCCAGGAAGTAGGACGGCGCAATGGTCAGCCCGACCTCCTCCAGTTGCACGTCCTCGTTCTGTCCGGGTATCTCCAGCGAGCAGGTGGAGAGCCGGACGGTCGGGTGAAGAGTGCTCAGCAGGCTGCGGGCGCCGCAGTCCTGGAGGATTTCCAGCCGCTTCTTCCGGTCGCTCTGAACGGTGAGGGAGATCACGTCCCAGTGCGGGGCGACCATGATGCGGTAGAAGGACTCCAGGTCCCGGAGCAGGCGCAGGTCGGCGCCGTTCCCGGAGTGCCGGGCGCGCCGGACCATGGTGTCCATGTCGGGGAACGGGCGGATGGTCCGGGCGAGTTCGACGAGCCGCTGGGTGGAGCCGAGCCGGTGGGTGGGACCCAGCCGGCGGGCCGGTCCGACGGGACGGGTTTTATGCCATCGGAGCCGGCGTTTCGCCTGGCGGTGCCGGGAAGAGAGCAGGTCCAGGGCGAAGAGTGATTCGCTGACCCAGTCCGGGGTCGGCATGATACGCGTTCTCAACAGGCTTGCCGACGTGAAGTGCAGACGTGGCACGAGTCCCCCATGAATGCCGTTGATGTAGGCGGGTCGGGAGCCGGGATCCACGGTGAGGTGGATGGTCGATCGTGCGTGACCGCAAGTTCGACATGGCCATGCCCGTTCCCGTACCGACTACGCTACGTGGCGCTTTAGGGGGGTGACAGTCGAGTCTTCGCCAGTTCGAAGGTGCAGTTCTCTGCACCTGATCCGGATAGCGGACTCGACTCGGTTCGGCCGCCCCCTGACGGGTCGTGTGACCCGTGGGGCGGGTGGGGTGAGAGAGGTCTGTGGGGCCGGAGTCGCGCCGGACGTGGGTCCGCGCTCTCGGCCTACCTGCCAAGAGCGCGGAAGTTCCTCAGGCGCGGATTCGATCTGCTCGTCAGATCGTGATAAGCACGTTGATCAGAACGCCAACGGCGACCACCGCGAGGACGACCCAGGGCCACATCGGGCGTTCCTTAGTGGGCTTCCAGCCGCTCGAATCGGGCATGACTGCTCCTGGCTTGTATTGGTACGGGGAGATTTACGGCCGGGCCCCCCGGAAGACGGGGGACCCAACGAGGGGCCCGGCCAAGGGAATCGGTGGGGGGAACTGTTAGTGCCCTGTTCACCGATTCCGGTCTGTGGTCACCGTGCGCTCGCTGGGAGCCTCAACGGTGACGCTGGTTCGGAAGCCCAGTCATCACGGGTAGTCGTGGTGGTCGAGGCAGGTCTGGCGCAGTTCCTTGATGCGGTCGTTCTGCTCACCGATGTATCCGACCACGGTGCGCACCGCACCCTTCTCGCGGATGTCGGCGTTGCGCATCTTGTCGGCGGTCGACTGGATCGCATTGCGGAGCTTGTCGTCCCCGGCCTGCTTGGCCAGCCCGTCGAGCTCGTCGGCCCGTGCCCGCATCTTCTTGCGGGCCTCCTCCACGTTGTCCGGGAACGGATCGGTGAAGGTCTTGCCGAAGATCTTCGCGCACAGCTCGATCCGGTCGGCGGCCTTGGTACTGACCTGGCAGGCGGACGTTCCGGCGCCGACCAGGAGGACGGCGGCCAGGGTCAGCACGACCGTCCTGCTCCGCCGGTGTCCGGGTTCGGCCCCGTGGCTCCTGCGCATCGGGTACATGCTTCCTCCCTGGGTCCCGTGGGATCCGATGATCTTCTGCCCGTCGTCCCGGCGTTGGTTCCGCCTTCGATGACTCCATCCTGAACCCGGGCGCCGCCGATTTCATGGGGGCTTACTTCCGATCCGAGGTGCAGTTCTCTGCACCTTTCTTCGTGCACGTGATCGCCTGTGCTGGGCGTTTTCGCACCGGCTTAAAGACGTGGTGGGCGGCGGGTGGCGCCATGGAGGCTGAGGTCCGTACGGCCGGGACGGCATGCGGTGGCCGGGGTTCCGCCCCAAGGCCGTAGTGCACGGACAGCGCAGGGGAGAGAGGGACGACGATGGGCCCAGCACGGACACTCGCGGAGAAGCTGTGGGAGCGCCACGTCGTGGCCTCCCGGCCCGGCGGACCGGACCTCCTCTACATCGACCTCCACCTCACCCACGAGGCCACCTCCCCGCAGGCCTTCGACGGGCTGCGGCTGGCCGGCCGCAGCGTCCGGCGGCCGGGACTGACCCTGGCGCTGGAGGACCACAACGTCGCCACCACGGCGACCGCGGTGCTCGACCCGGTCAGCCTGGTCCAACTGGACACGCTGCGCCGCAACTGCGCCGAACAGGGCGTCGAGCTCTACTCGGTCGGCCACCGGCGGCAGGGGATCGTGCACGTCGTCGGACCCGAACTCGGCCTGGTGCAGCCCGGCATGACGATCGTCTGCGGGGACAGCCACACCGCCACGCACGGCGCGTTCGGCGCGCTCGCCTTCGGCATCGGCACCAGCGACGTGGAGCACGTCCTGGCCACCCAGTGCCTGGAGATCGGCCGGCCGCGCACCCTGGCCGTCGAGTTCACCGGCCAACTCCCCCCGGAGGTCGGGGCGAAGGAGATGATCCTCGCGCTGATCGCCCGGATCGGGGCCAACGGGGCGCAGGGCCACCTCATCGAGTACCGGGGCGACGCGGTGCGCGGGCTCTCCATGGAGGCCCGGATGACGCTCTGCAACATGAGCATCGAGGCCGGCGCCCGGGCCGGGATCGTCGCACCCGACGAGACCACCCTGGAGTACCTGCGCGGCCGTCCGCACGCCCCCGCCGGGGCGGACTGGGACGCCGCCGTCGCCGACTGGTCGACCCTGGCCACCGACCCCGGCGCCGTGTTCGACCGGACGGTGGTGCTCGACGTGGGCGGGCTCACCCCGCTCGTCACCTGGGGCACCAACCCCGCCCAGACCGTGCCGCTCGCCGCCGCCGTGCCCGACCCGCAGACCTTCGCCGACCCGCTCGAACGCGCCTCCGCGCAGAAGGCGTTGGCCTACATGGGCCTGCGGCCCGGAACCTCGATGCGGGACCTCGCGATCGACGTCGTCTTCGTCGGCTCCTGCACCAACGGCCGGATCGAGGACCTCCGCTCCGCGGCCGGGGTGCTGCGCGGGCGCACCGTCGCCGCCGGCACCCGGATGCTGGTCGTCCCCGGCTCGATGCAGGTGCGGGCCGAGGCCGAGGCGGAGGGGCTGCACGAGGTCTTCGCGGCCGCCGGCGCCGAGTGGCGGCTGCCCGGCTGCTCGATGTGCCTGGGGATGAACACCGACCGTCTTGAGGGTGTCGAGCGCTGCGCCTCCACCTCGAACCGTAACTTCGAAGGCCGCCAAGGGGCGCGGGCCCGCACCCACCTGGTGTCGCCCGCGGTCGCCGCCGCGACGGCGGTGGCCGGGCGGCTCGCGGCCCCGGCCGACCTGGCCTGACAGCGCCGGCCCGGCCGGAGAGAGGACAGCTGAGTATGGAACCCTTCGTCGAACACCACGGTCGCGCGGTCGCCCTGCGCCGCGACGACGTCGACACCGACCAGATCCTGCCCGCGGAGTTCTGCAAGCGGGTCACCAAGAGCGGCTACGAGGACGCGCTGTTCGCCCGCTGGCGCGCCGAGGACGGCTTCGTCCTGGAGCAGCCGCGCCACGCGGGCGCGACGGTCCTGCTGGCCGGCCGGGACTTCGGCATCGGCAGCTCCCGCGAGCACGCCGTCTGGGCGCTGCGCGACTGGGGGTTCCGTGCCGTCGTCGCCACCGGCTTCGGCGACATCTTCCGCCGCAACGCCCTCAACAACGGGCTCGTCCCGGTCGACCTGCCGACCCCCGTGGTCGAGGAGCTGATGGACCTCGCGGAGTCCGCCGAGGGCCTGCGGCTCACCGTGGACCTGCGGGTCGGCCTGCTGCGCCGGCCGGGCGGCGAGCACCCGTTCACGGTCGACGCGCGGGCCCGGGCCCGGCTGCTCGAAGGGCAGGACGTGATCGCGGAGACCCTGCTCAGGACCGGGGACATCGAGGCGTACGAGGCGGGCCGCCCGTCCTGGCTGCCCGAGATCCCGCGCGGCGCCTTCGACCTGGCCGAGCAGCGGCTCCAGGGCGAAGCGCCGCTCCAGACCGAACAGCGGCTGCGGACCGACGCCGCGGGAGTGAGCCGATGAGCGCCACCACGCACCATGACACCCCGGCCCGCCGCGCCCTGGGCGCCGAGCGGGTCGCCGGACTGCCCGGCGGGGGGCTGGCCGCGCTGTTGTTGGAGGGGCTGCCGCCGGACACCGTCGACCTCGCGGTCGGCACCCCGGCCTACCCCGACACGCCGCCCGGGCTGGTCGAGGCGGCGGTGACCGCGCTGCGGGCCGGCGTCCACCAGTACCAGGACCCGGCCGGGCTGGCGCTGCTGCGCGAGCGGATCGCCGCGGCCCTGCCCGGCGCCCCGGACCCGGGCTCCGAGATCACCGTCACCGTCGGCGGCAGCGAGGGGCTGGCCGTCGCCCTGCTCTCGTTCGTCGACCCCGGCGACGAGGTGATCGTGTTCGAGCCCTTCTACGAGAACTTCCTCAGCGCCATCGCCCTCACCGGCGCCCGCCCGCGCCCGGTCCGGCTGCGGGAGCCCGACTGGAGCGTCGACCCGGACGAGCTGGCCGCGGCCTTCGGACCGCGCACCCGCGCCGTCATCGTGAACAGCCCGGCCAACCCGACCGGCGTCGTCCTGGAGCGCGACACCCTCGACCTGCTCGCCGAGCTGTGCCGGCGCTGGGGCACCGTGGTGATCTCGGACGAGGTGTACGCCGGGTACGTCTACGAGTCGGCCGGCTACCGCTCGGTCGCCGAGATCGAGGGCCTGGCCGACCGGTCCGTGGTGGTCGGCAGCCTCTCCAAGAGCCATGCGATCAGCGGCTGGCGGCTCGGCTTCCTGCGCGCGGCGCCGGAGCTCACCGCCCTGCTGCGCAAGGTGCACGTGGCCACCACCGGTGGTGCGGCGGCCGCGCTCCAGCACGCCGCCGCCAACGCGGACCTGCTGCTGCCGGAGCGCTGGGACCACGCGGCGGGGATGCGCGAGCGGCGCGACCGGACGGTGGCCCTGCTGCGGGACGCCGGCTTCGACTTCACGCCCCCGGCCGGCGGCTGCTACGTGCTGGCCCGGATCGACGGGCTGACCGACGAGCCCAGTCCGCGCTTCATCCGCACGCTGCTCGCCGAGACCGGTGTGCTGGTGGCGCCGGGCACCTCGTTCTTCGTCGATCCGGCCGATGGCGAGCGCTACGTCCGGATCGCCTTCAACCGTCCACTCCAGACCCTCGACACCGCTGCCGAGCGGCTTCGCGCCCGCAGCCCGCAGAAGGGAGTCACTCCGTGACAACCGCCATCAGCATCTCGACCGAAGCGCGGCACGACGGACTGGTCCTCGGGATCACCGCCGAGACCGCGGGGAACCGGCTGGTCGACCTCGGCAAGGAGCAGGGGGAGTTCATCCGCCGGCGGATCACCGAGCACGGCGCGGTCGTGCTCAGCGGCTTCGACTGGCAGGAGTGGCCGGAGCTGGACACCTTCGTCAACGCCGTCGTCGGCCGGCCGCTCGACTACACCGAGCGCTCCTCGCCGCGCACCGAGCTGCACCCCGGGGTGTTCACGGCCACCGACCACCCGGCGACCGAGGAGATCTTCCTCCACACCGAGCAGTCGTACAACCTGAACGTCCCGCGCTACCTGTTCTTCTTCTGCCGCCAGGAGTCGCCGGACGGCGGCGCCAGCCTGCTGGCCGACTGCCGCGCCCTGCACGCCGGGCTGCCCCGGGAGACCGCCGAGCGGTTCGAGCGCGAGGGCTACCTGCTCGTCCGCAACTTCCGCCCCGGCCTGGGCCTTTCCTGGCAGGAGGCGTTCGGCACCAGCGACCCGGACGAGGTCAAGGCCTACTGCGACGCCAACAGCATCGAGCTGGAGTGGCTGGAGCGCAACCACCTGAGGACGCGTCAGCTCCGCTGGGCCGTCGCCACCCACCCGGAGACCGGCGTCCGCTCCTGGTTCAACCACCTGACCTTCTTCCACGCCCGCACCCTGCGCGAGGACGTCGCCGACTTCCTGCTGGAGGAGTACGGCCCCTGGGGGATGCCCACCAACACCTTCTACGCGGACGGCAGCGAGATCCCGGACGAGGTCGTCCGGCAGCTCCAGGCCGCGTACCGGGCGCAGCAGATCGACGTCAACGTGCACACCGGTGAGGTCCTGATCGTGGACAACATCAGCGTGGCGCACGGGCGGGCTCCCTTCGTGCCGCCGCGTGACCTGTTCGTCAGCATGGCCGGGGCGCACGCGTGGTCCGAACTCCGCCCGGTGGAGCGGACGTCGGCGCCCGCGGTGGCGCTGCCGACCCCGCCGCAGTGACCTCGGGCAGTACGACGGCCGATGCCGCCGTGGCCGCGGAGCCGGGCCCGCCGCCGCTGTCCCGCAACCGCGAGTACAACGTGCTGTGGACCGCGAACATGGTCTCCCAGCTGGGGGCGCAGGGCACGCTGATCGCGTACCCGCTGCTGGTGCTCGGGCTCGGCGGCTCCGCCTTCGAGGCCTCGCTGGCCGAGTTCGCGATCGCCGGGTCGCGGGCGCTCGCGGCGCTCCCCTCGGGGGCGCTGGCCGACCGGGTCAGCCGCAAGACGCTGATGCTGGTCTCGGAGTTCGGGCGGGCCGCGGCGCTGGGCGTGCTCGCGCTGCTGGTGGCGATCGGGCACGCGCCGCTGGCGGCCATCGTGGTGGTGGCGGTGGTCGAAGGGGTGTGCACCTCGCTGTTCGGCACCGCCGACCAGGCGCTGCTGCCGAGCGTCGTGCCGTCCTCGCAACTCGCCGACGCCGTGACCCGCAACACCGCCCGCTACTACCTCGCGACCATCGTGGGCCCGGGGATCGGCGGATTCCTGTACGGCGTCCAGCGGTTGCTGCCGTTCGTCGCCCAGGCGGTGACCTCGGCGATCGCCTTCGTCACGCTGTTGTTCCTGCGGCTGCCGGCGCCGCCGGCCGCACCGGTGTCGTCGCCCGAGGGCGAGGGCGAGGGCGAGGGCGAGGGTGTGGACCGGCCCGAGGGGACGTTGCAGGCGATGGCGTCGGGGCTGCGCTGGCTGCGCGGCAACCCGGCGGTGCGGGCCACCGTGCTGTTCGGCACCGCCTTCAACCTGGTGTTCAGCGGCCTGCTGATCGCCGTGGTGGTGATGGCCCAGCAGGACGGCCGGTCCGGTGCCGAGATCGGCGCCATCGGCGCCCTGGTCGGCGCGGGCGGCGTGTCGGGTGCGCTGGCGGCCGGGCGGCTGCGCCGCTCGCTCTCGCCGTTCACGGCGCTCATGGTGCTGACCTGGGCCACCGCCGTGCTGGTGCCGCTGCTCGCGGTGGTGCCGACCGGCTGGCCGTCCGGGCTGGTGCTGGGCGCGGCCGCGTTCCTCGCACCCACCGCCACCGCCCTGGTGGCGGGTCATCAGATGATGGTCACCCCCGATGAGATGCGCGGCCGGCTGGCCGGCCTGATCGGGGTCTCGATGGGCGCCGGCGCGGCGCTCGGCCCGCTGCTGTGCGGGCTGCTGCTGGAGACGGTGCACGCCGTGCCCACCGTCCTGAGCTGTGCGGCGGCGTTCCTGCTGATCGCACTCGGCGTGACCGTCACCCCCGCGGTCCGCGCCTTCCCCGCCCTGCCCGACAACCGGGAGCACCCGTCCGGGAGTTGAGGAGGGGGATGCGGAGAGGGGCGGCGCCCGACCGGCGCCGCCCCTCTCCGCGTGTCTTCCTTCGGGCGTTCAGGCCCGCAGGTAGGTGAGCACGGCGAGCACCCGGCGGTGGCCGCTGTCCGGCGTGGGCATGTTCAGCTTGGCGAAGATGTTGCCGATGTGCTTGTTCACCGAACTCTCCGCGATGAACAGCATCTCGGCGATGGTGCCGTTGTTGCGCCCCTCCGCCATCAGCGCCAGGACCTCGCGCTCGCGCTGGGTCAGCGAGGACAGCGGGTCGTCGCCGGCCCGGCGGACCATCAGCTGCGAGATGACCTCCGGGTCCATCGCGGTGCCGCCGTCGGCGACCCGCTCCAGCGCGAGCAGGAACTCCTCGGCGCGCCCCACCCGGTCCTTCAGCAGGTAGCCGACCCCGGAGGCGCTCTGCGCCAGCAGCTCCGTCGCGTACGCCCGTTCGACGTATTGCGAGAGCACCAGGACGGGCAGGTTGGGCAGTTGCTTGCGGGCCTCGACGACGGCGCGCAGGCCCTCGTCGCGGAACGTCGGCGGCAGCCGGACGTCCACCACGGCGACGTCCGGGCGGTGTTCGAGCAGCGCGGGCAGCAGGTCGTCCCCGTTGTCCACGGTGACGCACACCTCGTGCCCCTCGCTGTTCAGCAGCAGGACCAGCCCCTCACGGAGCAGGGCGTTGTCTTCGGCGATCAGGATCCGCATGGAATCTCCACCTTCAGTACGGTCGGGCCCCCGGGCGGGCTGAACAGGTCGGTGGTCCCGTCGAAGGCGGCGACCCGGCGCCGGAGTCCGAGGATCCCGCTCCCCGTGCCCTCGGTGGCGCCGCCCTTGCCGTCGTCCTCGACCCTGATCGAGATGGCGTCCGACGCGATCCGCAGCCACACCAGCGCGCTGCGCGCCCCGCTGTGCTTCGTGATGTTGGTGAGCGCCTCGGAGATCACGAAGTAGGCCGCGGCCTCGGCGGCGGCGGGCGCGCGGGGCGCCGCGCCGGCCGACTCGTCGATGTCTATCCGGGTCGGGACCCCGCACAGCGCGGTGAGCGCCCGGACGGCGTCGGTCAGCCCGCGGTCGGCGAGCACCGGCGGGTAGATGCCGCGGACGAGGTGGCGCAGCGACTCCAACGCCTGCTCGGCGAGGTTCTGGGCCGCGTCCACCATCTCCGGGACCTGCTCGGGCCGTTGGCCGAGCGCGCGCTTGATCATGCCGAGCCGCAGCGAGACGGCGACGATGCCGGCCTGCGCGCCGTCGTGCAGATCGCGTTCGATCCGGCGCAGTTCGGCGTCGTGCGCGTCGAGCGCCTCGGCGCGGGTCACCGAGAGTTCGCGGACCCGCTGCGCGAGCGCGACCCGGGGGCGGGCGGTCAGCAGCCGGCGGGACATCCGGGCGTGCACGAGGGCCAGCCCGCGCATCGCGGCCATCGCCACCACGGCGTAGCCGACGCCGATGAACACCGCGACGAAGGACTTCAGCCACGAGTCGACGTTCATCAGGATGATCGAGTTGCGCTCGCCCGACGCGAGCTTCCACCACACCGGTGCGGACAGCCAGTTGAAGGCGTTGCCGCAGATGCTCAGGGCGAAGATGCACAGGGCCGAGCCGACGACGCCGTGGGTGATCACCCAGACCAGGTCCTTGCGGACGGCCGGGTCGCGCAGGGAGGGCTTGCGGGGGCCGGTGCGGCCGGGCTCCAGGTCGCGGTAGGGCGTGCGGACCTCGGTCTCCAGCAGCCGGCCGACCCACCGGCGGTGGACCTCCGCGTACCTGCGCAGCACCCGCAGTGTCCTGGGCAGCAGCAGGAAGCCCGTTCCGACCAGGCAGAGCGCGAAGATGATGGCGATCAGGTAGAACAGCAGCAGCCCGGCGAGTCCGGTCATCAGGCAGAGCAGGACGTAGCCCGCGGCCGGAGGGAAACGGATCACCGTCTGGCGGACCCACTGCTCGGGTTGTAAGCGTCGCAACTCGGCAATGCTGGGGGCGCGCACGGCTCCTAAAACCCTCCGAGTCGTCATCCCGATCACCCTACCACCGTCCCAAATGCGGCGGTGGGTGGCACTTTTCTGCACCATCGACTCTCCAGTTCGTGCCCTGGTTCCGCACCTGCTCCAGGACTTACCTTCGTGAACGTCAAGTAGTGCGTGCGAGTGGTGGAGGCCGGAAGTGAGCAGAAAGGGACGCGGAGCGCGGACGGAGGAGTTCCAGAGCGCGGCCGCGGAGGAGGAGTACGCGGCGCCGCCGCGGCCGGACGGCAGTGCCGCTCTGGACGCCCACTGGGTCGTCCGCCTCGACGGGGTCCGGAAGACGTACGGCAAGGGCGCCGGGGCCGTGCACGCGCTGCGCGATCTGTCCCTCGCCTTCGCCCGGGGCACCTTCACCGCGGTGATGGGTCCGTCCGGGGCGGGCAAGAGCACCTTCCTGCACTGCGCCGCCGGGCTGGACCGCCCGGACGCCGGCTCGGTGGTGCTCGGCGGTACCGAGCTGGCGCAGCTGAGCGAGGTCGATCTGACCATCATGCGCCGGGAGCGGGTCGGCTTCATCTTCCAGGCGTACAACCTGATGGCGGCGTTGACCGTCGCGGACAACATCACCCTGCCGCTGATGCTGGCCGGCCGCCAGCCGGACCACCAGTGGTTGCAGCAGGTCGTGACGCAGGTGGGTCTCGCCGACCGGATGAGCCACCGGCCCTCGGAGCTGTCCGGCGGCCAGCAGCAGCGGGTGGCCATCGCCCGGGCGCTGGCGGCGCGGCCCGAGGTGGTCTTCGCGGACGAGCCGACCGGCGCGCTGGACACCCGCACCGCCAAGCAGGTGCTGACGCTGCTGCGCGAGGTCGTGGACAGCCTCGGACAGACGGTGATCATGGTGACCCACGACCCGATCGCCGCCTCCTACGCGCACCGCGTGGTGTTCCTCGCGGACGGGAGCTACGCGGAGGAGATGACGCACCCCACTCCGGACCGGGTGGCCGAGCGCATGACCCGGCTGGGGGAGTGGTGAGACGTGTTCAGGCTCGTCGTACAGACCGTCAAGGAGCGTAAGGCCGGGTTCGTCGGGGCGTTCGTCGCCCTGTTCGGCGCGTCCGTGCTCGTCACGGCCTTCGGAATCATCCTCCAGTCCGGCATCGGCAACGGGGTGCCGGTCCAGCGCTACTCCGGCGCTGCGGTCGTGGTCGGCGGTCAGAAGCACTTCACGGTCCACGAGGCCAAGAAGAGCAAGTCCAAGGACCTCAAGGACGCCGTCGGCGTCCCGATCGACCTGGTCGACAAGGTCGCCAGGACCGAGGGTGTCGACAAGGCCGTCCCGGTGCTCACCTTCCCCGCGCAGGTCGTCTCCAACGACGGCGAGGAGCTGGTCAAGGGCGCCGACGACCGGACGTCCAACGGCACCAACTGGGGCGCGGCCGCGCTCGGCCCGTACGACCGCAACGGCGACGAGCCGAAGCGCGCCGGCGAGGTGGTGCTGGAGAAGTCCGTCGCCGACCACCGCAAGGTGAAGGTGGGCGACAGCGTCAAGATCGCCTCCACCCGGGACGCCAGCTCGTACAAGATCGTCGGCATCGTCACCTACAAGGGCGGCGGCGGGGCGCTGCGCACCCCGCCGGTGTTCTTCTCCGACGACGAGGCGCGCACCCTGTTCGGCCGCACCGACCAGGTCAGCGCCATCGGCGTGCTGGCGCCCAAGGACACCAACGCCGGCAAGCTCGGCGACCGGATCGACAAGGCGCTCAAGGGCTCCGCGATCGACGTCTACACCGGTGACGGGCGCAGCAGCGTCGAGAACCCGGACGTCGCCTCGGCCCGGGGCAGCCTGAAGGAGCTGGCGGGCTCGCTCGGCGGCACCGTCGTGCTGATCACCATGATGGTGGTGGGCAGCACCCTGGCGCTCAGCGTGCACCAGCGCCGGCGCGAGCTGGCGCTGCTGCGCGCGGTCGGCGCGACGCCCAAGCAGATCCACAAGATGATCTCGGGCGAGGCCCTGGTGATCTCGCTGGTGGCCTCGATCCTGGGCTGCTTCCCCGGCATGCTGGCCGCCGGGGTGCTGCGCGGGGCGCTCGGGGCGATCGGCATCCTGCCGGACGACTTCGAGTTCTCCTACGGCCCGATCCCGGCGATCGCCGCGGTCGGCATCGGCGTGATCGCCGCGCAGGTGGCGGCGTTCGCGGTGGCCCGCCGGGTGGTGTCGATCCGGCCGGTGGAGGCGCTCAGCGAGGCCCAGACCGAGCAGCCGGGCATCGGCGGCGCCCGGGTGGCCATCGGGATCCTGCTGTTCGTCCTCGGCTTCTGCGCGTCGCTGCTGCCGCTGTTCTTCGGCAGCATCTTCGCCGTGGCCGCGGCCGGCAGCGGCGGTCTGATCATGGTGATCGCGATCCTCATGCTGGCCCCGCCGGTGGTGGCGAAGGCGACCAGGCTGATGGCCGCGCCGTTCCAGCGGCGGTTCGGGACCCTCGGGTTCCTGGCCGTGGCCAACACCCGGGCCAACGCCCGGCGGCTGGCGGCCGGCATCGGCCCGCTGATCCTGGCGATCGGCTTCGCCTCGGTGCAGCTGTTCATCCCGACCACCACGTCGGGTGCGGCCGAGGCGCAGGCCCAGGCGGGCGTCGTCGCCGACTACACGGTGACGAGCGATTCCGGCGGCCTGCCGGTCACCGCGCCGAAGTTCATCGCCGGCCTGGACGGGGTGGACGCCGCGGCCGGGACGGTGCGGGTCGACCTGTTCGCCTCGACGAAGATGCTCGGCTCGCCGGAGATCTTCGACTACAAGGCGCAGGGGCTGACCCCGGGCAACCTGAGCCGGGTCGTCGACCTGGACGTCTCCGAGGGCTCCCTGGACAACCTGTCCACGGACACGGTGGCGATCAGCAGCGGGGCTTCGGCCACGCTCGGCGCGGGCGTCGGCGGCCAGATCAAGGTGCACATGCCCGACGGGCAGACGCTGGAGCCGAAGGTGATCGCCGTGTACAAGCGCGGCCTGGGCTTCGGCGACATCACCCTGTCCTACGACACCGTGCTCCAGCACAGTTCGCGCCGGATGTACGACTCGGTGCTGGTGCGGGCCAAGGACGGCGCCGACAAGAAGAAGGTGATCGGGGAGCTCACCGGGCTCAACGACCGCTACCCCGGGGTGCACGTCCAGGACAAGGGCGGCCTGTCCGCCGCCCAGGAGAAGGCCGGCACGGCCAACCTGTTCGGCAGCGCGCTGCCGCTGGTCCTGGTCTTCGGGTACATCGCGGTGGCCGTCGCCAACACCCTGGTGATGACCACGCTGTCCAGAGCACGGGAGTTCGCGCTGCTGCGGCTGGTGGGCGCGACCCCCGAACAGGTCATGCGGATGATGCGCACCGAGACGCTGATGCTGATCCTGATCGCGGTGGTGGTCGGCAGCCTGGTGCCCATCGTGCCGTTGATGACGGTGAGCATGGGCCTGACCGGGTCCCTGGTTCCGCACATTCCGCCGCTGCTCTACCTGGCGATCGTGGCGGCGACCTCGGCCCTGGCCGCGGCGGCCGTTCTGGTGCCGACCAAGCTCGCCCTGCGCGCCCGCCCGGTGGAGGCCATCGGACTGCGCGAGTAGCTCCGCCCCCACCATTGCCACACCGACCCGCCGATGGGGTCCGCGACCGCGGACCCCATCGGCGTTTTCGGGTTTCCGGGCAGGTCGAACGGCGTTTCGCAGTGCGGCAACCAGGGTCATTCGGCTGCCGCTTAACGACCCTGACCGGCCCCGCCGCCCGGTGTTAGCCTGCATTCACCAGAGCGAATTCCCCTTTTGCGTAATCCCCGTACCGACGAGCCGTGGACGGAACACGGCCGAACGGGGCTGTTGTGCTGCGCCTTTTTCGGATTCCGGTGAATGCGGTGGGTGGGTTTTAGTGAATTCACAGTCATGGCGTGAAAAGGCCGGACGGCTCGCGCGCGAACACGGTGTGCGCTCCCTCCGGTGCGCGTTCTACGACGCCGGCGAACTCCACGTCGCCGAGGCGGGTGCGGAGCCCGGGCCGGCGCCCGCCGCGCCGTTCGCCTCGCTCACCAAGCTCTTCACCGCGACGCTGGCCATGCAGCTGGCCTTCGACGGCGACCTCGACCTGGACCTGCCGGTCGGCGAGTACCTGAACGAACCACCCTTCGCCGAGCTGAGACTGACGACCCGCCACCTGCTCAGCCACTCCTCCGGAATGGTCTGCGACGGCCCCGGCGACGGCGGGCTGCGGGCCGCCGTCGCGGCCGGCCCGCTGTTCGCCCCCGGCACCGCGTTCTCGTACTCCAACGCCGGGTTCGCGCTGGCCGGAAAGGTCATCGAGGCCGCCGCCGGGGTGAGTTGGCGCAACGCCGTGACGGACTTCCTGCTCCGGCCGCTGGACATCGAGCCGGCCTTCCTGGCGGCCGACGAGATCCCCCGCGACCTCGCCCCCGCCGCCGCGATCGCCGGCACCGTCACCGACCTGGTCGCGTTCGCCCGGCTCCACCTGGACGACCGTGACGCCTCGCACGCCGCCCTGCTCGACCAGGAGGCCGTCCGGGAGCTGGCCGAACCGCCCTTCGACACCCTGCCGTTCGGCCTGGCCGACGGCTGGGGCCACGGCTGGGCCCGGTACGGCAACGGCGCCGACCGCTGGCTCGGCCTCGACGGCGTGGGCGCGGGCGCCACCTGCCACCTGCGGATCCAGCCGGAACGCGGCACCGTGATCGCCCTCCAGGCCGACTCCGCGGCCGGCCTCGGCGCCTGGCAGGACCTGCTGGCCCAGCTCCGGGCCGAGGGCGTGGACGTCGCCGGCTACGCGCCGGGCCCCGCCGCCGGCGCCGCGCAGGACCTGTCGGACCGCGTCGGGCAGTGGGCCAACGGCGAGACCGTGTACCGGATCCGCCCCGGCGCCGACACGGCGGACGGCGCACACCCCGGCGCCACCGTCCTGGTCGACGACGACGGGATGGAGTACGACCTGACCGGCCGAGGCGAGCGCTTCTTCGCCGCCCGGCACCCGCGGCTGCCCGAGGTGGAACACCTCGGCCGCTTCCTGCTCGACCCGGAGACCGGGCGCGCGGACCACATGCAGTTCGGCGGCCGCGTCCTGCGACGCGTCGCCTGAACAGGCTGGAGAGCGAACGTGACGATCACCAACGACAGTGTCCTGTCGCCGGCGCAGCAGCGCCTGTGGTTCCTGAACCGCTTCCAGGAGGGCGCCGCCGGCCACACCCACACGGTGGCGCTGCGGCTGGCCGGCGGCCTGGGTCCGGAGCAGCTGCGCGCCGCGCTGGACGCCCTGGTCCGGCGGCACCCGCTGCTGGGCACCGTGCACCGCGAGGCCGAGGGTCGCTGCCGCCCCGAACCCGCCCCCGACGGCGGGGCGTTCGCCGGGCTGCGGCCCGAGCCGGTCGCCCCCGACGAGCTCGACGAGGCGCTGACCCGGGCGGCCGGCCAGGGCCTGGACCTCACCCGGGAGCCCCCGCTGCGGGCCCGGCTGCTGGCCACCGGTCCGGACGCCCACGTACTGGTCCTGACGGTGCACGAGATCGCGGCCGACGAGCGCTCGCTCGCCGTGATCGTCGACGACCTGGCCCGGGCGTACGCGGCGGCCACCGCCCCGGCCGCCCCCGGCGCGTCCGAGCCCGCCCCGCAGTACGCCGCGGCGGCCGCTGCCGACCGGGAGCTGAACGGCGCCCCCGAGCGGCCCACCGAGCACGCCGCGGCCGAACTCGCCCACTGGCGCGCGGCCCTGGACGGCGCGCCGGCGCAGCTCGACCTGCCCGTCGACCGGCCGCGCCCGGCCGTCACCCGCTACGCCGCCGACGAGTACCGCAGCGAGCTGGACGGCCCGCTGGCGGCGGCCCTCGCCGACCTGGCCGCCGACTGCGGCGCCGGCGTCGAGGCGGTGCTGCACGCCGCCGTCGTGGCGCTGCTGGGCCGCTTCGGCGCCGGCGCCGACGTCCCGCTGGTCGGCAGCCTGCCCGGCCGCGACGACGCCCGGCGCGCCGCCGTGGTCGGCCCGCTGGCCAACCCGGTGGTGCTGCGGGTCGTCCGCCGCCCCGGCGCCTCCTTCCGCGAGCTGGTCGGCGACTGCGCGGCGGTCGCCGACACGGCCCGGCGCCACGGCGGCGTCCCGTTCGAGACCGTGGTCGGCGAGCTGCGGCCCGAGCGCGCGCTCAACCGCCACCCGCTGGCCCAGGTGGCCTTCGACCTCGCCGAGGACCTGCCCGCCCGGCTCGACTTCGGCCCGCTCGACGCCCAGGTGGCCCAACTTCCCCGCCAGCACTCCCCGTTCGACCTCCAGATGCGCTTTCGCAGCGCGCCCGACGGCTCCGGGCTGCGGCTGGCCGCGACCTTCAGCACCGAGCTGTTCGACCCGGCGACCGTCCGGCGGCTCACCGATGCGCTGCCGCGCCTGCTGGCCGCCGCCGTCGCCGCGCCGGACGCCGACCCGGACGGCTACGAGGTGCTGGACCCGGCCGAGCGGCACGCCCTGCTGACCGAGTGGAACGCCACCGACCGGCCGGTGCCCGACGCCGACGTCTCCGCACTGTTCCGGGCCCGGGCCGCCGCCCAGCCCGCGCGGACCGCCCTGATCGCCGGCGACACCGTGCTCAGCTACGCCGAACTCGACGACCGGGCCGAGCGGCTGGCCGGCGAGCTGCGCCGCCACGGCGCCGCCCCGGGCCGGCTCGTCGCCCTGGCGCTGCCGCGCTCCGCCGACCTCGTCGTCGCCCTGCTCGCGGTGGCCCGCACCGGCGCCGCCTACGTGCCGCTCGACCCCGACTACCCGGCCGACCGGATCGGCTACATCCTCGACCACGCCGCCCCCTCGGCACTGGTCACCGACAGCGCGACGGCCGGGCGGCTGCCCGCCACCGCCGCCCACCGGCTGCTGCTGGACGACGAGGAGGTGCGCGCCAGGCTGGCGACGGAGCCCGCCGGGCCGCAGGGCCCCGCCGCGACCGCCGCCGACCCGGCCTACGTCATCTACACCTCCGGCTCCACCGGCCGCCCCAAGGGCGTCGTCATCAGCCGCCACGCGCTGACCAACTTCCTGGTCTCGATGGCCGACCTCTTCCCGCTCGCCGCCGAGGACGTCTGGACCTCCGTCACCACGATCGCCTTCGACATCGCCGCCCTGGAGCTCTACCTGCCGCTGGTCGGCGGCGCCACCGTGGTCCTCGCCGACCGCGCGACCGTCACCGACCCCGCCGGGCTGGGCGCCCTGGTCGGCCGCACCGGCACCACGATCATGCAAGCCACCCCAAGCCTCTGGCAGGCCCTGTGCGACGAAGTCCCGCAGGCGCTGCGCGGCCTGCGGATGCTGGTCGGCGGGGAGGCCCTGCCGGCCGCCCTCGCCGAGCGGATGCGCGCGCTCGGCAGCGAGGTCACCAACCTGTACGGGCCCACCGAGACCACCATCTGGTCCACCGCCGCCCGCCTGGACGACCGCCCCGGCGCGCCGACCATCGGCCGGCCGATCGGCAACACCCGGGTCCGGGTCCTCGACGAGGCGCTGCGCCTGGTGCCGATCGGCGCCGCCGGCGAGCTGTACATCGCCGGGGACGGCGTCGGCACCGGCTACCTGCACCGCGAGGACCTCACCCGGGACCGCTTCCTGCCCGACCCGTACGGCGCCGAGGGCGAGCGCATGTACCGCACCGGCGACATCGTCCGCTGGGCCGCCGACGGCAACCTGGAGTACGTCGGCCGCGCCGACTTCCAGCTGAAGGTCCGCGGCTTCCGGATCGAGCCCGGCGAGATCGACGCCGTCCTGGAGCGGCACCCCGCGGTGGCCCGCGCCGTCACCGTCGCCCGCGAGTACGGGGCCGGCGACACCCGGCTGGTCTCCTACGTGGTGCCGGCCGGCGAGGGCGGCGCCGACCCGGCCGAACTGCGCGCGCACGCCGCCGCCACGCTGCCCGGCTACATGGTCCCGGCCGTGGTGGTGCCGATCCCCGAGATCCCGCTGACCCCCAACGGCAAGACCGACCGGGCCGCGCTCCCGGACCCGGGCACCGTCGCCGCCGGCAGCGGGCACGGGCCGCGCAGCGCCCGCGAGGAGCAGCTCTGCGACCTGTTCTGCGAGGTGCTCGGCGTCGCCTCGATCGGTGTCGAGGACAGCTTCTTCGACCTCGGCGGCCACTCCCTGCTCGCCACCCGGCTGATCGGGCGCATCCGCTCGGTGCTGGACGTCGAGGTGCCGATCCGCATCCTGTTCGAGTCGCCCACCGTCGCCGGGCTGGCCGGCCGGCTGGGCAGCGAGCCCGCCCGCCGGGCCGGACTGGTGCCGGTCGGCCGCGACCGGCCGCTGCCGCTCTCCTACGGCCAGCAGCGGCTCTGGTTCCTGTACGACTACGAGTCCCAGGGCACCGAGTACAACTCGCCGCTCGGCCTGCGGCTGACCGGGCCGCTCGACCGGGACGCCCTCGGGCGCGCCGTCGACGCCCTGGTGGCCCGGCACGAGGCGCTGCGCACCACCTTCGCCACCGAGGGCGGCCAGGGCGTGCAGGTCGTCCACGCCCCCGGCCACCGGCCGGTGCGCTTCACCGACCTCGCGGCCGAGGGGCGCGTCGACGACCTCGACCAGCTGCTGCGCACCGAGCTGAGCCGCTCCTTCGACCTGCGCGGCGGCCCGCTGCTGCGCCCCTGGCTGATCCGGCTGGCCGACGCCGAGCACCTGCTCGTCCTCGACATGCACCACGTCGTCACCGACGGCTGGTCCAAGGAGGTGATGGCCCGCGAGCTCGTCGCCCTGCTCGGCCAGGAGGCCACCGGCCGGCCCGCCGCGCTGAGCGAACTGCCCCTGCAGTACGCCGACTTCGCCGTGCACCAGCACGGCGAGCGGGGCGCCCGGGAGGCCGCCGACCTCGCCTACTGGAAGCGCCGGCTGGACGGCGTGGTGCCGCTGGAGCTGCCGACCGACCGGCCCCGGCCCGCCACCCGCGCCACCCGGGGCGCCGGCCACCCGTTCGAGCTGAGCCCCGAGCTGGTGGCCGCCCTCACCCGGCTCTGCCGCCGGGAGGGCGTCACCCTGTTCACCGTCCTCACGGCGGGCGTCCAACTGCTGCTGTCCCGGTACGCGCGCCAGCGCGACGTCGCCGTCGGCACCATCGTCTCCGGCCGCGAGCACAGCGAACTGGAGGACGTGCTCGGCTTCTTCGTCAACACGCTGGTGCTGCGCTCCCGGACCACCCCCGACACGACCGTCGGCGCCTTCCTGGCCGACGTCCGGCAGGGCGTGCTGGAGGCCTTCACCCACCAGCACCTGCCGTACGACCGGCTGATCGACGAGCTCAAGCCGGACCGCGACCCCAGCCGCACCCCGCTGATCCAGGCCGCGCTGATGCTCAAGCGGGCCCAGGACGCGCTGCCCGGCCCCGACGGCCTGCGGGTCGAGGAGAGCGCCCTGCCGCGGATGCACGCGCTGTTCGACATCGGCTTCGAGTTCGAGGAGCGCGACGGGCGGCTCGGCGGCCTGGTCGAGTACAGCACGGCGCTCTTCGACCCGGAGACCGTCGCCCGGACCGCCCGCCACCTCACCGTGCTGCTGGAGGGCATGGCGGCGGCCGACCCGGACCGGCTCGTCGACGAGCTGCCGCTGATGGACGAGCAGGAACGCCGGCTGGTCACCACCGGCTGGAACGCCACCGCGACCGGCGCCCGGTTCCACACGGCGACCATCCACGGCCTGGTCGCCGACCAGGCCCGGCGCACCCCGGACGCCGCGGCCGTCACCACCGAGGACCGCAGCCTGACCTTCGCCGAACTCGACGCGCTGACGGACGCGCTGGCCCACCGGCTGGCCGACCGCGGCGTCGGCCCGGGCAGCGTCGTCGGCGTCCGGACCCGGCGCGCCGCCGAGATGACGATCGCCCAGCTCGCCGTGCTCAAGGCCGGCGCCGCCTACCTGCCGCTCGACCCCGAACTGCCCGACGACCGGACGGTCTACGTGCTCCAGGACGCCGGGGTGCCGGTGCTCCTCACCCAGCGCGACCTGCCCGGGCCCGAGGCGCCGGAAGGCGTCGAGGTGCTGTACGTCGAGGACACCGGGCCCGGCACGCACGACGGGCCGCCCGAGGTCGCCGTCGGCCCGTCCGACCTCGCGTACGTGATCTACACCTCGGGCTCCACCGGCAAGGCCAAGGGCGTGCTGATCGAGCACCGCGGCGTGGTCAACCTGTGCGACTGGTACCGGGACTTCTTCGACGCCGGGCCCGGCGACCGGGCCACCCAGATGGTGCCGCCCGGCTTCGACCCGACGGTGCTGGAGCAGTGGGGCGCCCTCGCCTGCGGCGTGGAGATCCGGTTCGCCTCCGACCGCGTCCTGGAGGACCCGCACCTGCTCGCCGGCTGGATCGTCGAGCAGGGGATCACCCTCATCCTCATCCCGGCCCCGCGCCTGGAGGGCCTGCTCGACCAGCCCGCGCTCCACCAGGGCCGGGTACGCCACATCCTCACCGGCGCCGACGTGGTGCGCCGCCGGCTGCCGCGCGGCTCGGCGATGGCGCTGTCCAACCTGTACGGCCCGACCGAGACCACCGTGCTCACCACCGGCACGGTGCTGGAGGCGGAGGAGGACGCCCCGGTCGGGCGGCTGCCCTCGATCGGCCGGCCCATCGCCAACACCACCGGCTACGTGCTCGACGAGCACCGCGAGCCCGTCCCGGTGGGCGTGCCCGGCGAACTGTACGTCGGCGGCGCCGGGGTGGCCCGCGGCTACCTGGGCCGCCCGGAGCTCACCGAGGAGCGGTTCGTCCCGGACCACCTCGCCGCGACCGCCGGCGCGAGGCTCTACCGCACCGGCGACCTGGTCCGCTGGCTGCCCGACGGCACGCTCGAATTCCTCGGGCGGATCGACAACCAGGTCAAGGTGCGCGGCTACCGGATCGAGCTGGGCGAGATCGAGACCGCGCTGCTCGACGACGAGAGCGTCGAGCAGACCGCGGTGGTCGCCCGGACCAAGCCGTCCGGGCAGACCGTGCTGACCGGCTACGTGGTGCCCGCGGACGGCGCCGCCGACCCGGAGAAGATCCGGGACCGGCTCGCCGAGCGGCTGCCCGGCTACATGGTCCCGCCGGTCGTCATCGTCCTGGACGCGTTCCCGATGACCACGAGCGGCAAGATCGACCGGCGGGCCCTGCCGGAGCCGGAGGAGCAGCGGCCGGCCGCCGAGCCCACCGCGCCCCGGGACGAGACCGAGGCGGCACTGGCCGGGATCTGGGCCGAGGTGCTGGGTGTGCCCGTCGTGGGGGCCGAGGACAACGTCTTCGACCACGGCGCCAACTCGGTGCTCACCCTCCAGGTCACCGCCCGGATCCGGGAGGTGTTCGGCGTCGGGGTCTCGGCCCGGCACGTGTTCGCCGCCCGCACCGTGGCGGCCCTCGCGGACCAGGTCCGCAAGCAAGTACTCGAAGACGTGCGCCGGACACCGGCGGACCGGACGACGACGCGCGGTGGCGCGCGGGGGAGCAACCGATGACAGAGCAGCGACACAGCGAGGGCCAGGACGCCGACGAGATCCTGCGGCAGCGACTGGCAGCCGCCGGCGCCGGCGGCGGCGACCGCGACGCGATCCGGCCCGGCGGCGACGGCCCGGCCCCGCTCTCCTTCGGCCAGGAACGGCTCTGGTTCCTCCAGGAGTTCGAGACCGACGCGGTCGAGTACACCACCTCCTTCGGCCTGCGGCTGCGCGGCCGCCTCGACCTGGCCGCGCTGCGCACCGCGCTGACCGGCCTGGTCGAGCGGCACGAGCCGCTGCGCACCGTCTTCACCACCGAGGACGGCGTGGCCCGCCAGGAGGTCCGGCCCGCCTACGCCCCGGACACCGAGCCGGTGGACCTGGGCGCGCTGGGCGCCGACGAGCGGGAGGCCGAGTTCGCCGCGCTGCTGCGCCGCGAACTCGCCACCCCCTTCGACCTCGCCAGCGGCCCGCTGCTGCGCTCCACGGTCGTGCGGCACGGCCCGGACGACCACGCGCTCTTCCTCAACCTGCACCACATCGCCGCCGACGGCTGGTCCAAGGGCCTGCTGACCGGCGAGCTCGGCGAGCTCTACCGGGCCGCCGTCGAGGGCCGCCCGCACACCCTCGCCCCGCTGCCGGTCAGCTACCGCGACTACTCCCGCTGGCAGCGCGAGCGCTGCACCGAAGACCGCCTGGCCGGGCAACTGGACTACTGGCGCGACGAGTTGGCGGACATCCAGCCGCTGGAGCTGCCCACCGACCGGCCCCGCCCGGCGGTGCGCACCACCGTCGGCGCCCTGCACACCTTCCAGGTCGACGCCGAGGTCGCCGCCGGCCTCGACACGCTCGGCGCCGAACGCGGCACCACGCTCTTCGCCGTGCTCGCCGCCGCCACCCAGGTGCTGCTGGCCCGGCACACCGGCCAGCGCACCGTGGGCCTGGGCACCGTGTCGGTCGGCCGCGACCGCACCGAACTGGAGCCGCTGGTCGGCTTCTTCGTCAACACCCTGGTCCTGCACGGCCGGATCGACCTGGACGAGGCCTTCGGCGACCTGCTGGAGCGCACCACCGACCAGCTCTGGGACGCCCTCAGCAACCAGGACGTCCCCTTCCACCGGCTGGTGGACGAGATCCAGCCCGAGCGCGACCCGAGCCGCACCCCGCTGGTGCAGGCCGCCCTCGTGCTCCAGAACGACCCCGGGGCCCTGCCCGACTTCGGCGGCCCGGCCGTCGAGGAGTTCCGCGCGCCCTCGGTGTCCTCCATCTTCGACCTGACGCTGGAGTTCACCCCGGCCGCCGACGGCACGCTGGGCGGGACGGTCGAGTACAACACCGACCTGTTCGACGCCTCGACCGTCGACGCGCTCTGCACCCGGCTGCTGCTCCTGCTGGCGGGCGTCGCCGCCGACGCCGACCACCCGGTCGGCGACCTGCCGCTGCTCACCGCCGCCGAACTCGACACCGTCACCCGCGACTGGGCCGAGAACCGGGTGCCCTACCCGGCCGACCGGACCGTCCACTCGCTGGTCGCCGAGCAGGCCGCGGCCACCCCCGACGCCATCGCCGTCACCGCCGCCGAAGGCGAGCTGACCTACCGTCAACTCGACGAGCAGGCCGACCGGTTGGCCCGGCTGCTGCTCGACCACGGCGCCCGCCCCGGCCAGCACGTCGCGGTCTGCCTGCCCCGCGGCACCGGCCTGGTCGTCGCCCTGCTGGCCGTGCTCAAGGCCGGCTGCACCTACGTGCCGCTGGACCCGGACTACCCGGCCGACCGGCTGGAGTTCATGCTCGCGGACACCGGGGCCGCGCTCTGCGTCACCGACCGGGAGCTGCTCGAACGGCTGCCCGACCTGGCCGTCCCGGCCCTGCTGCCCGCCGAGCGCACCGCCGAGCTGGCCGCCCTCCCGGCCGGGCCGCCAGCCACCGACGCGGGGCCCGAGAGCGCCGCCTACGTCATCTACACCTCCGGTTCCACCGGCCGGCCCAAGGGCGTCGTGGTCGAGCACCGCTCCATCGTCCGGCTGGTCCGCGGCGCCGACTACGCCCCGCTGGCGGCCGACGACGTGGTGGCGCAGGTCGCCGACGCCACCTTCGACGCGGCGACCTTCGAGTTCTGGGGCCCGCTGGTGGCCGGGGCGCGGATCGCCGTCATCACCAAGGACGTCCTGCTCGACCCGCCGGCCTTCGCCGCCGCACTGCGCTCGACCGGCGCCACCGCGATGTTCCTCACCGCCGGCGTCTTCAACCAGGTCGTCGGCCTGGAGCCCACCGCCTTCGGCGGCATGCGCCACCTGCTGGTCGGCGGCGAGGCGCTCAACCCGCGCCGGATCGCCGAACTGCTGGCCGGCGGCGCCCCGCCGCAGCGGCTGGTCAACGGCTACGGCCCGACCGAGACCACCACCTTCGCCGTCTCCCACCTGATCCGCGAGACCGACGGCGTGCGCGCCATCCCGATCGGCCGCCCGATCTCCAACACGGCGGTGTACGTCCTCGACGAGCGCCGCCGCCCCGTCCCGCCCGGCACGCCCGGCGAGCTCTGGATCGCCGGCCCCGGCGTCGCCCGCGGCTACCTGGGCCGCCCGGAGCTGACCGAGGAGCGCTTCCAGCCCTCGCCGTTCGCGGCGGAGCCCGGCGAGCGGATGTACCGCACCGGGGACGTGGTGCGCTGGGCCGACGGCCTGGTCGAGTACCTCGGCCGCGCCGACACCCAGGTCAAGGTCCGCGGCTACCGGATCGAGCCCGGCGAGGTCGAAGCCGTCCTGGAGGCCCACCCCGCGGTGGCCGAGGCCCTGGTGGTCGCCCTCGCGGACGGCGACCACAAGCGGCTGGTCGGCTACCTGCGCGCCGAGCCCGGCGCCGTCATCGCGCCGCTGGACCTGCGCGCCTTCGCCGAGCAGCGGCTGCCCTCCTACAGCGTCCCGACCGCCTTCGCCACCCTCGACGCCTTCCCGCTCACCCCCAACGGCAAGGTCGACGTCCGGGCCCTGCCGGCGCCGGACGCCCCCCTGGAGCGGGAGGACTACCGGGCCCCCGAGGACCCGGCCGAGCAGGCGCTCGCCGAGGTCTGGTCGGAGGTGCTCGGCATCGGCAAGGTCGGCGCCGACGACAACTTCTTCGAACTCGGCGGCGACTCCATCCTGAGCATCCAGGTGGTCGCCCGGGCCCGCCGGGCCGGCCTCGTCATCACCTCGAAGGACATCTTCTCCCGGCAGTCGCTCGCCGACCTCGCCCGCGCCGCCCGCCCGGTGGAGCAGGCCCCGGTCGTCCAGGTCGACGCCGACGACCACGAGCCGGCCCCGCTCGGCCCCGTCCAGGAGTGGTTCTTCGCCCACCACACCCGCGGCGCCCACCACTTCAACCAGTCCGTGCTGATCACCCTGGACGGCGCGGTCGACGAACCCGCGCTGGCCCGCGCCCTGGCCGGCCTCGTCCGCCGGCACGAGGCCCTGCGCACCCGCTTCGCCACCGGCCCCGACGGCCGGCGGGTCCAGACCGTCACCGCGCCGGACGCCGACGCCGTGCCGGCCGAGGCCCGGATCGAGCGGATCACCCTCGACCAGGCCGCCCCCGGCGAGCGCGCCGCCGCCATGCGCACCCTCGCCGAGGCCGCGCAGGCCTCGCTGGACCCGGCCGAAGGGCCGCTGGTGCGCACCCTGCTGTTCGACCACGGCGCCGGCGAGCCCGCGCGGCTGCTGCTCACCGTGCACCACCTGGCCGTGGACGGCGTCTCCTGGCGGATCCTCCTGGAGGACCTGGAGAGCGCCTACCGGCAGGCCGTCCGCGGCGAGGACGTCGACCTCGGCCCGGCCGGCACCTCGTACCGCGGCTGGGCGCGCCGCCTCGCCGCCTTCACCCGGGACGGCGGCCTGGACGACGAACTGGCGCACTGGGCCCGCCCGGTGCCGGCCGGCTCCGCCGACCTGCCCACCGACCGGGAGGGCCGCAACAGCGTCGGCGACACCCGCGCCGTCTCGGCCGGCCTCGATGCCGAGCGCACCCGGCAACTGCTCCAGGACGTGCCCGCCGTCTACCGCACCCAGGTCAACGACGTCCTGCTGACCGCGCTCGGCCGCGCGCTCGCCCGCTTCACCGGCCGGGCCCGCACCCTGATCACCCTGGAGGGCCACGGCCGCGAGGAGATCCTCGACGGCACCGACGTCTCCCGGACGGTCGGCTGGTTCACCTCGATCTTCCCGGTGCTGCTGGAGTCCCCGGCCGACCGCCCGCTCGGCCGGCTCATCCGCGACACCAAGGAACTGCTGCGCGCCGTGCCCGGCCGCGGCGCCGGCTACGGCCCGCTGCGCTACCTGCGCGGCGACCAGCCGCAGGCCGCCGCCCTGGCCGCGGCGCCGCAGCCCCAGGTCAGCTTCAACTACCTCGGCCAGTGGAGCGACGCCGCGGCCGGGAGCGAGCTGTTCCGTGCCGTCGAACCCGACTACGGCCTGGACCACCACCCGGACGAGGAGCGGCCGCACCTGCTGGACATCGTCGGCGAGGTCCGGCACGGCGTGCTGACCTTCGACTTCCACTACGCGCCGCAGCGCCACGACCAGGCCACCGTGCAGCGGCTCGCCGACGACTTCGCGGCGGCCCTGACCGAACTCGTCGAGCACTGCCTGACCCCCGGCGCCGGCGGCGCCACCCCCGGCGACTTCCCGCTGCTCACCCTCGACCAGGCGACCGTCGACCGGCTGGTGCCGGCCGGCTCCGCCGTCGAGGACATCCACCCGCTGACCCCGATGCAGAGCGGGATGCTCTTCCACACCCTCAACCAGGACGGCGTCGGCGCCTACTCCGACCACGTCGCCTTCCGGCTGGAGGGCGTCCGCGACGTCGACGCGCTGGCCGCCGCCTGGCAGCAGGTGGTCGACCGCACCCCCGCGCTGCGCACCCGGCTGGTCTGGGACGGCGTCCCCGAGCCCGTCCAGGTGGTCGAGCGCTCCGCCCGGCTGACGGTGCGCCACCTCGACTGGACCGGCCTGCCCGCCGCCGAACTGGACCGCCGGCTCAAGGCGCTGATCGACGAGGAGCGCGCCACCGGGATCGAGCTGTCCCGGGCGCCGCTGATGCGCCTCGCCCTCGCCCGCGAGGACGAGCGGACCGTCCGCGTCGTGTGGACCTTCCACCACGCCGTCCTGGACGGCTGGAGCACCTCGCACCTGTTCGCCGACCTCTTCGCCGCCTACCAGGCGCTCACCGACGGCAGGGGCAAGGCCCCGGCCCTGCCCGAGCGCCGGCCGTTCCGCGACTACGTCGCCTGGCTGGCCCGGCAGGACAAGGCCGCGGCCGCCGCCCACTGGAGCGCCCTGCTGGGCGACCTGGACGCGCCGACCCAGCTGCCCTTCGGCCGCTCGGTGCCCCAGGGCCACGAGTCCCAGTCCGCCGGGCAGGTCCGGGTGGGCCTGTCCGGCGCCGAGACCGACGCGCTGGTCGCGATGGTCCGCCGCCACCGGCTCACCCTCAACACCGCCGTCCAGGGCGCCTGGGCGATCCTGCTGGCCCGCCACTCCGGGCAGCGCGACGTCTGCTTCGGCACCACCGTGGCCGGCCGCCCGACCGAGCTGCCCGGCGCCGACACCATGGTCGGCAACCTGCTCAACACCCTGCCGCTGCGCACCGAGGTCGACCAGGACGCCCCGCTGGTGGAGTGGCTGGCGGCCCTCCAGGCCGAGCAGGCCGAATCCCGGCGCTTCGAGTACTCCTCGATCGCCGAGATCCAGCGCAGCAGCAAGGTCCCGCGCGGCAGCGCGCTGTTCCAGACCCTGGTGGTGTTCGAGAACTACCCGGGCAACGGGGCCGCCGCCGAACGCCACGGACTGCGCCTCAGCGACGTCCGCGCCGTCGACACCACCAGCTTCACGCTGGACCTCACCGCCTACGACGACGACGGCTCGCTGACCCTGCTGCTCTCCTACGACCCGGCGCTCTACGACCGCGCCCAGGCCGAGGTGCTCGCCGACCAGCTCGCCGTCCTGCTCGGCAGCATGCCCACCGCCCCCGGCCAGCGGGTCGGCGACGTCCCGATGCTGTCGCTGCGCGCCCGCGACCGCGTCCTGTACGAGTGGAACGACACCGGCACCCCGGGCGCCGACGCCTGCCTGCACGAGCTGATCGCCGAGCAGGCGCAGCAGACCCCGGACGCCGAGGCGGTGGTCTTCGAGGAGACCGTGCTGACCTACGCGGAACTGGAGGCCCGGGCCAACCGGCTCGCCCAGCACCTCGTCGGCCAGGGCATCGGCCCGGAGACCGTCGTCGCGATCTGCCTGGACCGCGGCCCGGACACCGTCGTCGCCGCCCTCGGCGTCCTCAAGGCCGGCGCCGCCTACCTGCCGCTGGACCCCACCCACCCCGCCGAGCGGCTGCGCCTGGTGCTGGACGACAGCGCCGCCGCGATGCTCGTCACCCAGCGGGACCTCGCCGAGCGGCTCCCGCTGTGCGACGCGACCGTGCTCTGCCTGGACGCCGACCGCGAGGAGATCGACAGCTGGCCCGCCGAGGCGCCCAGCACCGAGGTGACCCCGGACAACCTCGCCTACGTCATCTACACCTCCGGCTCCACCGGCAAGCCCAAGGGCGTCACGGTCGAGCACCGCAGCGTCGCCCGGGCCGCCGCGGCCTGGCGCGAGGCCTACCGGCTCGACCGCGGCCCCGTCCGCCAGCTCAACCTCGCCAGCATGGCCTTCGACGTCTTCGTCTCCGACCTGACGCACGCGCTGACCACCGGCGGCGCCCTGGTGCTCTGCCCGAAGGACGCCACCACCGACCCGGTGCGCCTGCTCGACCTGATGGAGCGCCAGCGCGTCACCCACGTCGAGACGGTGCCCTCGCTGGCCAACGCGCTGGCCGACGAGGCCGCCCGCGCCGGCCGGGCCTTCCCGCCGCTGCGCTACCTGGCCATCGGCTCGGACAACTGGCGCACCGACGACTGCCGGCGGCTGCTGAAGAGCGTCGCCCCCGGCACCGTCGTGCTCAACTCCTACGGCGTCACCGAGGCCACCGTCGAGTCCTCGTACTTCACCGTCACCCCGCAGAGCCTGCCGGACGTCGCGTCCGTGCCGATCGGCCGGCCCATCCCGGGCACCCGGATGTACGTCCTGGACGCGGACCTGGAGCCGCTGCCGGTCGGCGTCGTCGGCGAGCTCTTCCTCGGCGGCAGCGGCGTCACCCGGGGCTACCTGGGCCGCCCCGACCTCACCGAGGAGCGCTTCTCCGCCGACCCGTTCACGCCCCACCCCGACGGCCGGCTCTACCGCACCGGCGACCAGGCCCGCTTCCTGCCCACCGGCGACGTCGAGTTCCTCGGCCGCGGCGACGACCAGGTCAAGATCCGCGGGTTCCGGGTGGAACTCGCCGAGATCGAGGCCGTCCTGCGCCGCCACCCCGACGTCCTGGAGGCCGTCGCGGCGCTGCGCTCCGAGCCGGGCGCCGTCCTGACCGGGTACGTCGTGCCCCGGCCCGGCACCGCACCGGAGAGCGCCGAGCTGCGCCGCTACCTGGAGGGCTCGCTGCCCCGCCACATGGTGCCGCAGGCCTTCGTCCGGCTCGACCGGCTGCCGCTGAACGCCAACGGCAAGGTGGACCGGCGGGCGCTGCCGGCCGCGGCCGCCGACGACCGCCCGGCCACCACCAGGACGGCCCCCCGCAACCCCGCCGAGCAGGCGCTCGCCGGGCTCTGGGCGGAGGTCTTCCGGGTGCCCGAGGTCGGCGTCGACGACAACTTCTTCGACCTGGGCGGTGACTCGATCCTGAGCATCCAGGTCGTCTCCCGGGCGCGGCAGTTGGGACTGCGCCTCAGCTCGCAGGACATCTTCAGCCACCAGACCATCGCCGGGATCGCCGCCGCGATCTCGACCCACGAACCCGAGGAGCCGGCCGGCGTGAACACCGAACCCGTCACCGGAAGGGCGCCGCTGACCCCGATCCAGCGCGCCTTCTTCCAACACCACACCGAGGCCCCCCAGCACAGCACCATGTCCGTGCTGGCCGAGCTGCGCGAACTCCCCGACGAGGCGCACCTGCGCACCGCGCTCGACGCGCTCCTCACCCACCACGACGCCCTGCGCACCCGCTTCCGCACCGTCTACGGCCGCTGGCAGCAGGAGATCGCCGCCCCCGGCGACGGCTGGCCGCTGGAGCGGCTGGACCTCACCCTGGAGGCCGACCCGGAGGGCGCGCTGCTGGCCGCCGCGACCGCCGCCCAGTCCGGCTTCGACCTGGCCGAGGGCCCGCTGGTGCGGGCCGTGCTGGCCGACCTCGGCGGCACCGCCGGCGCCCGGCTCTTCCTCACCGCCCACCACCTGGTGGTCGACGCGGTCTCCTGGCAGACCCTGCTCGGCGACCTGGAGACGGCCTACCGGCAGGCCGCCGAGGGCCGGCCGGTCGACCTCGGCTCGCGCGGCACCTCCTTCCTCGACTGGTCCCGCCGGCTCTCCGAGCACACCGCGGTCGGCGGCTTCGACGAGGAGCTGGACCACTGGTTCGCGGCCGGCCGCGCCGGCGGCGAGCCGCTGCCCGCCGACCTCACCGGCACCCCGACCGTCGCCACCGCCGCCGCCGTCCGGGTCGGCCTGGACGCGGAGAGCACCGACGCGCTGCTGCGCGAGGTCCCCGCGGTCTACCGCACCCAGGTCAACGACGTCCTGCTGACCGCGCTCGCCCGGGTGCTCGCCGACTGGACCGGCCGCTCCGCCGTCCTGGTGGACCTGGAGGGCCACGGCCGCGAGGAGATCTTCGACGACGTCGACCTGAGCCGCACCACCGGCTGGTTCACCACCTCCTTCCCGGTCGCCCTGGACACCGCCGACGGCGCCGACTGGGGCGCCCGGCTCCGCTCCGTCAAGGAGCAGCTGCGGGCCGTCCCCCAGCGCGGCATCGGCTACGGCGCGCTGCGCCACCTCAGCCCGGCCGGGGCGCCCGGCGAGCTGCTCGCCGAAGGCCCCCGCGCCCAGGTCGGCTTCAACTACCTCGGCCGGGTCGTCGACGGCCACGACGGCGGCCTGCTGCACGACGTGCGGCTCGGCTACGGCACCGAGCAGGCGCCCGGGGAACTGCTGGAGTACCCGCTCGACATCGTGGCGTACGTGCGCGACGGCAAGCTCGGCTTCGAGCTGTTCCACTCCACCGCGACCCACACCACCGAGACCGTCCAGCGGGTCGGCGACCAGCTGGTCGAGGCCCTGCGCAGGATCGTCGCGCACTGCCGCGAGGCCGGCGCCGCCGCCTCCGGGGCCACCCCCTCGGACTTCCCGCTCGCCCGGGTCGACCAGCCGCTGCTGGACGAACTGACCGCCCTGGGCCGGATCGCCGACCTCTACCCGGCCACGCCGATGCAGCACGGCCTGCTGTTCCACAGCCTCACCGAGGAGGGCGAGGGCGTCTACCTCGGCCAGCTGTCCTTCCTGCTGGAGGGCGGCGTGGACGCGGACGCCTTCGCCGAGGCCTGGCAGCGCCTCGCCGACCGGACCCCGATGCTGCGCACCGGCTTCGCCCGGGTCGACACCGACCAGCCGCTCCAGGTGGTCCGCGAGCACGTCACCGTGCCCGTCGAGCGGCTGGACTGGAGCGCCCTGCCGGCGGCCGAGCGCGAGCAGCGGTTCGCCGCCTACCTCGCCGAGGACCGCACCCGCGGCATCGACCTGGCCGTGGCGCCGCTGATGCGCCTGGCCCTGATCGACGAGCCGGACGGCGCCCTGCGGGTCGTCTGGACCTCGCACCACCTGCTGCTGGACGGCTGGAGCAGCGCCGAACTGGTCTCCGAGGTGGTCGACGACTACCTCCGGCTCACCGGCCACGACCGGCCCGGCCCGGCCGCCCGCCGCCCGTTCCGCGACTACGTCGCCTGGCTCGGCGAGCAGGACCTGGCCGACGCCGAGCGCTACTGGCGCGAGCTGCTCGACGGCTTCACCGCCCCGACCGCCCTGCCGGCCGACCGGGCCGGCGAGGAGGCGGCCCGCCAGGGCAGCGAGGCGACCAGCGTCTTCCAGCTGGAGCCCGAGGTCACCGAGCGGCTCGCCGAGGTCGCCCGGCGCCACCGGCTCACCACCAACACGCTCGCCCAGGGCGCCTGGGCGCTGACGCTCTCGCGCTACGCGGGGGAGCGGGAGGTCTGCTTCGGCTCGGCTGTCTCCGGCCGCCCCGCCGACCTGCCCGACGTCGAGTCGATGATCGGCCTGTTCATCAACAACCTGCCGGTGCGGGTCGAGGTCCGCCCCGAACAGCCCGTCCTCGACTGGCTGGGCGACCTCCAGCGCGACCAGGTCCAGGCCCGCAGCTACGAGTACGTCTCGCTGGCGCAGATCCGCGGCTGGACCGGACTGCCCGCCGGGGTCGACCTGTTCGACAGCTACGTGGTCGTCGAGAACTACCCCTTCGACGGCGAACTGGGCTCCGACCAGGGCATCCGGATCTGTGACGTGCGCTCCCAGGAGCCCACCAGCTACGCCATGGTGCTCGCGGTCTTCGCCGGCGAGCAGCTCTCCTTCCGGCTCGCCTACGACCCCGGGCTCTTCGACGCCGACACCGCCGACCGCGTCACCGGCGACCTGCGCGCCCTGCTGGAGGAGATCGCGGCCGAGCCCGAGCGCACCCTCGCCGAGCTGCGCGCGCTGGCCCCCGCCCACCGGGAGCGGCTGCTCACCGGCCACAACGAGACCGCCACCGCGCTCACCACCGACGCCCTGGTGCCCGAGCGGTTCGCCCGCCAGGCCGCCGCCACCCCGCAGGCCGTCGCCCTGGTCCACGGCGGCGAGCGGATCACCTTCGCCGAGCTGGACGAGCGGGCCAACCGGCTCGCCCACCACCTCGCCGACCGGGGCGTCGGCCCCGAGGTGCCGGTCGCGGTCTGCCTGCGGCGCGGCCCCGGCCTGATCACCGCGCTGCTCGCGGTGCTCAAGGCGGGCGGCGTCTACACCCCGCTGGACCCGGCCGCCCCGGCCGAGCGCCTGCGGCTGCTGGTCGAGGACGTCAAGCCCCGGGTGGTGATCGCCGACGAGGCCGCGAGCACCACGCTGGCGCTGCCCGCCGACGTCGCCCTGGTCGTCCCGGAGCGCGAGCGGGACGCGATCGCGGCCCGGCCCGCCACCGCCCCCGACCCGGACCTCGCCCCGGAGCACGCCGCCTACGTCATCCACACCTCCGGCTCCACCGGCAAGCCCAAGGGCGTGCTGGTCGAGCACGGCAGCCTGGCGAACCTGCTCGACAGCCACCTGCGGACCGTCTTCGAGCCGCTGCGCGAGGCCTGCGGCGACCGGCAGGTCCGGGTCGCCCACCTGGCGCCCGCGTCCTTCGACGCCTCCTGGAACCCGGTGCTGTGGATGGTCGCCGGCCACGAACTGCACCTGGTCGACGACGAGGTGCGGCGCGACGCGCACGCCCTGGTCGCCTACCGCGCCGAGCAGCGGATCGACTTCCTGCAGACCACCCCGTCCTGGTTCCGCCAGCTCGACGACGCCGGACTGCTCGCCCCCGGCAGCCACCCGCTGCGCGGCGCGGCGCTCGGCGGCGAGGCGATCGGCCAGGCCCAGTGGGACCGGCTGCGCGCCCAGTCCGACCTGATCGCCTACAACTTCTACGGGCCCACCGAGGCCACCGTGGACGCGCTGGTCTGCCGGGTCGCCGACAGCCCCCGGCCCGTCCTCGGCCTGCCCGTCCAGAACGTCCGGGCCTACGTCCTGGACCCGGAGCGCAACCTCGCCCCGGTCGGCGCGCCCGGCGAGCTGTACCTGGCCGGCGACGGCCTCGCCCGCGGCTACCTGGGCCGCCCCGACCTGACCGAACAGGCCTTCCTGGCCGCGCCGTTCGACCCCAAGGAGCGGCTGTACCGCACCGGCGACCGGGTCCGCCGGCTGTCCGACGGCCGGCTGGAGTTCCTCGGCCGGCTCGACGACCAGGTCAAGCTGCGCGGCTACCGGATCGAGCCGGGCGAGATCACCGCGGCCCTGGACGCCCACCCGGGCGTCGCCGAGTCCGTCGTCCTGGTCCGCGGCGAGGCCGAGCACGCCCGCCTGGTCGCCTACCTGCGGCCGGCCGCTGGCGGCGTCCCCGGCGCCGCCGAGCTCACCGGCTACCTCGCCGAGCGGCTCCCGGCCCACCTGGTGCCGGCCGCCTTCGCCGAGGTGGAGTCCTTCCCGCTCACCCGGCACGGCAAGATCGACCGGGCCGCGCTGCCCGACCCCGCCGAGACGGCCGTCGAGGCCGCCGAGGAGTGGGTGGAGCCGCGCGACGAGACCGAGAAGCTGATCGCCGGGATCTGGTCCGAGACCCTGCACGTGGAGCGGGTCGGCGCGCACGACAGCTTCTTCGCCCTCGGCGGGCAGTCCCTGACCAGCGTGCAGGCGATCACCAGGATCAAGCAGACCTTCGGCATCCGGATCGCCTTCCGCAGCCTCCTGGAGAACCCCACCGTGGCGGGGGTGGCGCGACTCGTCGAGGACGCGCTGCTGGAGGAACTGGAGCGAGAGGCCGCGCGCCAGTCGGCGCCGGCGGCGGAGTAGGGGCAACCGACATGAGTGAAACCCAGACGTCCACGTCCCGCGAGGACCGCATAGCGGCCCTGCCCGAGCACCTGCGGGCCCTGCTGCGGGACCGCCTGGCGGGCACCGAGACGCCCGCCCCCGAGGCCGCCGCGAGCACCGCGCTGCGCCCCGCCGACCGCGACCGCCCGCTGCCGATGTCCTTCGCCCAGCAGCGGATGTGGTTCCTGTACGAGTTCGACCCGGAGTCGGTCGGCTACAACTCCTCCTTCGCGCTGCGGCTGCGCGGCGACCTCGACCGCGCCGCGCTGCAGGGCGCGCTGGCCGCCGTCGTCGACCGGCACGAGGCGCTGCGCACCACCTACGACCAGGTGGACGGCGTCCCGGTGCAGGTCCCGCACCCGAGCGTGGACATCCCGCTGCCGGTCGTGGAGGCCGGCGGCGGGACGCCCGAGGAGCGGGAGGCGGAACTGCTGCGACTGGTCCGCGAGGAGGCCGGCCGGCCCTTCGACCTGCGCACCGGCCCGGTGCTGCGGACCCTCCTCGTCCGGCTCTCCGACCGCGAGCACGTGCTCGTCCTGAGCATCCACCACATCGCGCACGACGGCTGGTCGCTGTCGATCGTCACCCGCGAGCTGGGCCAGTACTACGCGGCCGCGCTCCAGGGGCGCGAACCCGACCTGCCCGCGACGGGGCCGCAGTACGCGGACTACTCGGTGTGGCAGCGCGAGCGGGCCTCCGGCGGGCGGCTCGACGAGCAGCTCGACTACTGGCGCGAGCAGCTCGACGGCGTCCCCGTGCTGGAGCTGCCGACCGACCGGCAGCGCCCCGCCGTGCCCACCGGGGCGGGCGCCTTCCACGAGTTCAGCGTCCCGGCGGAGACCGTCGCCGGGCTGCGCGAGCTCACCGAGTCCGCCGCGGCGACGCTGTTCATGACGCTCACCGCGGCCACCCAGCTGTTGCTGGCCCGGCTCTCCCGGCAGGAGGACGTCGCGATCGGCACCCCGGTGGCCGGCCGTGACGAGCCCGAACTCGCCGACCTGGTCGGCCTGTTCCTCAACACCCTGGTGCTGCGCGCCCGGATCGAGCCGGGCCTGGGCTTCCGGGACTTCCTGGGCCAGGTCCGCGACACCGTGCTGGCCGGCTTCGACCACGCGGAGGTCCCGTTCGAGCGGGTGGTGGACGCCGTCCAGCCTGAGCGCGACCCCAGCCGGATGCCGCTCGCCCAGGTGCTCATCGTCCTGCAGAACGCCCCCGAGGCGACCCTCGACCTGCCCGGGCTGACCATGGAGCAGCTCGCCCTGCCGCAGGCGAGCACCGGCTTCGACCTCGTGGTGGCCTTCGAGGAGCGCCCCGACGGCAGCCTCTGGTCCGCCCTGGAGTACAGCACCGACCTGTACGACGAGGCCACGGTGCGCCGCTTCGCCGGCCACCTGACCACCCTGCTCGGCTCGATCGCCGCCGACCCCGACCAGGAGCTGGGCCGGCTCGACCTGCTCGACCCGAAGCAGCACAACCGGCTCACCGTGGACTGGGCCCGCAACCCGGTGGCCTTCCCCGAACAGGACCCGGTGCACCTGCTGGTGGCCAAGCGGGCCGCCGAACGCCCCGACGGCCTCGCGGTGGTGCGCGGCGACGAGCGCCTCAGCTACGCCGAACTCGACCGCCGGGCCGGGCTGTTGGCCGAGCTGCTGCGCTCCCGCGGCACCCGCCCCGGCGACGTCGTCGGCGTGTGCTGCGAGCGCGGCCCCGACCAGGTGGCCGCCACCCTCGCGGTGCTCAAGGCCGGCGCCGCCTTCCTGCCGCTGAACCCGCGCTTCCCGGCCGCCCGCCGGGAGCTGATGCTGGCCGAGACCGGCGCCCGGTTCGTCTTCACCGAACGCGCGCTGGCCGCCGACGCGGGCGAGTCCGCCGCCGAGCCGCTGATCCTGGAGGACCTGCGCCCGCAGCTCGACGCGCACACCGGACCGGTGCCCGAGGGCGACCGGGTGGGGCCGGACGCGCTCGCCTACATCGTCTACACCTCCGGCTCCACCGGGACGCCCAAGGGCGTGCTGCTGGGTCACGGCGGCCTGACCAACGTCGTCAACGCCTCCCGGCTGATCGTCGGCACCGGCCCCGAGAACACGGTGACCCAGCTCTCCTCGCCCAGCTTCGACGGCGCGGTCTGGGAGACCTTCCTCGCCCTCGTCTCCGGCGCGGCGCTCGCCCTCCCGGCGAACGAGTCCGAGGCGCTGGGCAGCGAGCAGCTGCGCGCCATGGCGGGAGGCCGGCCCACCGTCCTCGCGCTGCCGCCCGCGGCCCTCGCGGCGGTCGAGCCCGAGGCGCTGCCCGCCGGCTCGGTGGTGCTCGCCGTCGGCGACCGCTGCCCGGTCGGCCTGGCCCGCAAGTGGTCGCGGGTACACCGCTTCATCAACGGCTACGGCCCGACCGAGAACACCGTCGGCGCCACCATGTTCGAGGTCCAGGACGAGGAGGCCGGCAGCCGGCTGTCGATCGGCCGGCCGCTGCCCAACACCGAGGTCTACCTGCTGGACCCGCACGGCAACCCGGTGCCGCCCGCCGTCACCGGCGAGATCCACCTCGGCGGCCGCGGCGTCGCCCAGGGCTACCTGGGCCGCCCGGAGCTGACCGAGCAGCGGTTCGTCCCGCACCCCTTCGCGGACGACCCCGGGGCCCGGCTCTACCGCACCGGCGACCTCGGCGCCTGGCTGCCCGACGGGCGGATCGACTTCCGCGGCCGGGCCGACGACCAGGTCAAGATCCGCGGCTTCCGGGTCGAGCCCGGCGAGATCGAGTCGGCCATGCAGCGTCACCCCGCGGTCGACCAGGCCGCCGTGGTGGTCCGCGAGAGCGACCGCGGCAAGCAGCTCGTCGGCTACCTGGTCGCCGCGCCCGGCCGCGACCGGGGCGAGGCGGTCCGCGAGGTCCGCGAGGCCCTGACCGAGGAACTGCCCGCCTTCATGGTGCCGGCCGCGCTGATCCCGATGGACGCGATGCCGCTCACCACCAACGGCAAGGTCGACCGGGACGCCCTGCCGGACGCCCGGGAGGCCCTGACCAGGGTCTCCACCCCGCCGAAGGGCCCGGTGGAGACCGCGCTGGCCGAGGTGTTCCGCTCGGTGCTGGGCATCGAGGACGTGGGCGCCGAGGACGACTTCTTCCTGCTCGGCGGCGACTCCATCCTCTCCACCCAGGTGGTCGCCCGGGCCCGCCAGGAGGGCCTGCACTTCACCGCCCGGGACCTCTTCCAGCACAAGACCGTCGCCGCGCTCGCCAAGGCCGCCGGGACGGGGGAGAGCGGGCCGGCGGAGGAGGACCCGTACGCCACCGGGCCCGTGCCGCTGACCGCCGTGCAGCAGTGGTTCTTCGAGCACCACACCGTCAACCCGGGCCACTTCAACCAGTCGCTGCTGTTCGAACTCGTCCCGGGCGCCGACACCGAGGCCCTGCGCGCCGCCCTGGCCGCGCTGGTCGGGCAGCACGACATGCTGCGCGCCCGCTACACCCGCGACGCCGAGGGCGCCTGGTCCCAGGAGGTGGCGGCCGAGGCCGACGGCTGCTGGGACTTCCAGCGGCTCGACCTCGCCGGGGCGCCGGACGCCGAGGAGCGCGCCACCGAGGCGTTCCGGCAGGCCCAGAGCGGCCTGCGGCTGGCCGACGGGCCGCTGCTGCGCGCCGTCCTGGCCGACCTGGGGCCGGACCGCCCGGCCCGGCTGTTCCTCACCGCGCACCACCTGGTGGTCGACGGCGTCTCCTGGCGCATCCTGCTCGACGACCTGCGCTCCGCCTACGCCGACCTGGCGGCCGGCCGGCCCGCGAGGCCCGCCGCGCGTTCCACCTCCTTCGGCCAGTGGTCCCGCCGACTGCGCGAGCACGCCCTGACCGGCGGCTTCGACGACGAGCTGGCGCACTGGCGGTCGCTGCCCGAGCCCGCCGGGGAGCCCCTGGACACCGGCCTGTTCGGCGACCGCCGCACCGCGCGGCACACCCTGACCGGGGACGAGACGGAGGCGCTGCTGCGCCGGGTGCCCGGCGTGCTGCGCGCGCAGGTCCACGAGGTGCTGCTGACCGCCCTCGCCCAGGCGCTCGCCGCCCAGGGCCACGCCGGCGACGGCGGCACCGTGATCGACCTGGAGGGGCACGGCCGCGAGGAGATCCTGGACGGCGTCGACCTGTCCCGCACCGTCGGCTGGTTCACCACGATCTACCCGGTGCTGCTCGACGTGCCCGCGGAGCTGGCGCCGACCGCCGCCGTACGGGTGGCCAAGCGCCGGCTGCGGGCCGTCCCGCGCCGCGGCATCGGCCACGGCGTCCTGCGGCTGGCGGCGGCCGCCGAGGCCCGGGAGGACCTGCTGGTCCCCGCGCCCAGGGCCCGGATCGGCTTCAACTACCTCGGCCAGTGGGACAACCAGCTGCCCGAGGGGGACCGGCTGATCCTGCGCCACCTGGACCACGGCGGCGGCGACCACGAGCCGGGCGAGACCCGCACCTACGAGCTGGACGTCGCCGCCGCGGTCGAGGGCGGCCGGATGGAGCTGTCCTGCGTGTACGCGGGCGGCCGGTTCGACGAGGCGGCGGCCACCGCCCTGCTCCAGCGCATGCACGAGGCCCTGCGCGAGATCGTCCGGGCCTGCGGATGACCGGCCGGGCCGGTACGGACACGGCCCCGCGGGGCCGACGGAAGGAAGTGACCGTTTGAACGACGACCAACCCTGGCTGGTGATCCCCCGGCCGCGCCCGGAGGCGACCCGGCGACTGGTCTGCCTGCCGCACGCCGGCGGCAGCGCGGGCTTCTACCGGCCCTGGGCCAACCACCTCTCGGCGGCCGTCGAACTCCAGCTCGTCCAGTACCCGGGGCGGGAGGAGCGGATCGAGGACCCCTTCGTCCAGGACGCCGCGACCCTGGTGGCCCAGCTGACGCAGGCGCTGCTGGAGACCGACCGCCCCGGTGTCGAGACGGTCGTCTTCGGCCACAGCATGGGCGCGCTGCTCGCGTACGAGACCGTGCAGTCCCTGCACGCGCAGGGCCTGCCGGTGGCCCGGCTGGTGCTCTCCGGCTACCCGCCGCCGCAGGCGCCGGCCGGCTCCGGCGACGGACCGGCCGGGCGGGCGCCGGCCCTGCCCCGCGGCGACGACGAGCTCCTCGCCACGGTCGCGGGCCACGGCGGGACCCAGATGTCGATCTTCGACGACCCGGACATCCGGGAGATGGTGCTGCCGATCCTGCGCAACGACTACCTGCTGATCGACTCCTACCGGCCCACCGCGCTGCGCCCGGTGGACTGCGGGGTCGTGGTGCTCACCGGGGACTCCGACGTCACGGTGAGCGTCGAGCGGGCCCGCGGCTGGGAGGCGCTGGCCGGCAAGGAGTTCGCGTTCCACGTGCTGCCCGGCGGGCACTTCTACCTGACCGCGCAGCGGGCCCGGGTCATCTCCCTGCTGCACGACTACCTGCTGGACGGTGGCTGAGCCGGCCCTGCCGGTCAGGCTCAGCCACTGCCGAACCCCCGCCGAATTCCGGCGAGTTCCGCCGAACAGATGGCACCCCCAACCATCGGGTGTCATCTGTTCGGCATGCCGGAAAACACCCGGCGAAGGCCGGGACGCGCTGGAGTGCGTGTTTCCGCTGAGGCTTAAAAGCCTGTTTTCCGGAGGCTCCGCTGCCGCAGGATTTCGAGCCATGGGACAGCCCGGGGCTCCGGGTTGAACGACCGGCTGAGAGGGTCAGGAATGCTGGGCAACGTCGTCATCGTCGGTGGTGGGACATCCGGTTGGATGACCGCCTCGTACCTGCGCGCCGCATTCGGCGATCGCATTTCCGTCACGCTGGTGGAATCCAAGCGAATCAAGTCCATCGGGGTCGGCGAGGCGACCTTCAGCACCGTCCGGCATTTCTTCAACTACCTGGGCCTGCCGGAGCACGTCTGGATGCCCAAGTGCAATGCCACCTACAAGCTGGGCATCCGATTCGAGAACTGGCGGCGCAAGGGCCACTACTTCTACCACCCCTTCGAGCGCCTCCGGGTCGTCGACGGCCTGCCGCTCACCGACTGGTGGCTGAACAGCCGCTCCGGCGACCGCTTCGATCAGGACGTGTTCCTGATGGCCGCGATCTGCGACGCCGAGAAGTCCCCGCGCTACCTCGACGGCACCCTCTTCGAGCAGGACTTCAAGGAGGGCGGCAACACGACCGAGCGCGACACCCTCACGGAGCAGGACACCCAGTTCCCGTACGCCTACCAGTTCGACGCCTCGCTGCTCGCCGACTTCCTCTCCGGGTACGCCACCGAGCGCGGCGCCAAGCACATCGAGGACGACGTCGTCGAGGTCGTCCAGGACGACCGCGGCTGGATCAGCGGCGTGCGCACCAAGGAGCACGGCCTGATCGAGGGCGACCTCTTCATCGACTGCACCGGCTTCCGCGGCCTGCTGATCAACCAGACCCTGGAGGAGCCGTTCAACTCCTTCCAGGACACCCTGCCCAACAACCGCGCGGTGGCGCTGCGCGTCCCGGTCGACATGGAGAAGCGCGGCCTGCGCCCCTGCACCACCGCCACCGCCTCGGACGCCGGCTGGATCTGGACCATCCCGCTGTTCGGCCGCATCGGCACCGGCTACGTCTACTCCGACGAGTACGCGACGCCCGAGGAGGCCGAGGCCACGCTGCGGGCCAAGGTCGGCCCGGAGTCGGAGGGCCTGGAGGCCAACCACATCAGGATGCGGATCGGCCGCACCCGCAACGCCTGGGTCAACAACTGCGTCGCCATCGGCCTGTCCAGCGGCTTCGTCGAGCCCCTGGAGTCGACCGGCATCTTCTTCATCCAGCAGGGCATCGAGGAACTGGTCAAGCACTTCCCGGACGCCAACTGGGACCCGGGGCTGCGCCGCTCCTACAACCGCATCGTCGGCAACACCATCGACGGCGTACGGGAGTTCCTCGTCCTGCACTACAAGGCCGCGGCCCGCGAGGACAACGCCTACTGGCGGGACGCCAAGACCCGGGTGATGCCCGACGGCCTGGCCGAGCGGATCGAGCTGTGGAAGGCCAAGCCTCCGACGGAGGCCACCATCTTCCCGCACTTCCACGGGTTCGAGTCCTACTCCTACCTGGCCATGCTGCTCGGCCTCGGCGGCATCGAGCTCAAGGCCCCGCCCGCACTCGCCCTGCAGGACGGCAGCCGCGCGGAGAAGGAGTTCCAGCTGCTGAGCGACCAGTCCGCCGAGCTCCTGAAGCGCCTGCCCAGCCAGTACGAGTACCTCGCCCAGATGCACTGACCCCTTCGGCTCCCCGAGAAAGGAGGCACCATGGACAGTCTTCCGTACGTACCGGCCGCGGTGACGCTCGCTCTGCTCGTCCCCGTGGCACTGCTCGGACGCCGGCTGGCGAAGCTGCTGCGGCAGCCGGAGATCGTCGGCGAGATCATGGCCTGCCTCCTGCTCGGGGCGCTGCTGGCGAGCCAGTGGCACTGGAAGCCGGCCACCATGGACGGCGGGGCCCTCCTGGAGAAGGCGGGCCACCTCGGCCTCGCGCTCTTCCTGGTGGGCGCCGTCCACGAGATCCGGGCCGGCGGCAGCCGGCTGGGCGGGCGCAGCATCGCACTGACCGCCGTGGGCTCGCTGCTGCTGCCGCTCGGTTGCGGCGTCGCGTTCGCCGCGTGGGTGCTGGCCGACGGCTCCCCGGCGCTGCGCGGCGGCGCCCCGGCCGGGGTGCTGGTCCTGATGCTGGCGATCGCGCTGGCGGTCACCGCCGTCCCGGTGCTGGCCGGCATCCTGGACGACCGCGGCATGCTCAACACCGCGATCGGCCGGCTCTGCATGGCGGTCGCGGTCTCCATCGACGCCGTCACCTGGTCGCTGCTGGCGATCGCGGTCGGCCTGGCGCACGGCGGCGGGAAGATCACCCCGTACCTGGTGTTCGTCGTCGGCCTGCTGGGCGCCTGGCTGATCCGCCGGGCCGGGGCCCTGCCCGGGCCCCGGGCCTGGGCCGAGCGGATCCCGGTGGCGGTGCCGATCGGGCTGACCGCCGCCGCGGCCGTGGCCGCGGCGCTGACCACCTCGCGGCTGGGCCTCACCGACGTGCTCGGCGCCGTCCTGGTCGCCCTGGCGCTGCCGGGCGACGACGGCGCGGGCCCCTGGACCAGGGCCGCCCACACCGTCGGCGGCTGGGGCCGGATCGTGCTGCCGCTGCTGTTCACGGTGACCGGCATGGGCCTCGCCTCGGCGCCGCTCAGCGTGTTCTCCTGGCAGGCCGTCGTCCTGTCGGTGGTGCTCGCGATCTTCGGCAAGCTGGTCGGCAGCTACTACGGCGCGCGGGCGGCCGGCCGGCCCCCGGTGGAGAGCATGCGGATCGCGGTGTTCCTCAACGCCCGCGGCCTGACCGAGCTCGCCGTCCTCCAGACGGGTTACCAGGCCGGGATCCTCACCCCGGCGCTCTTCCTCGCCCTCGTCGTGATGGCCCTGTTCACGACGGTGCTCAGCGGCCCGCTGCTGTGGGTCATCGACCGGCGCACGGCGAGCGTGGACGCGCCCCGGACCGCGGAGCCGGTCCCCTACCCAGTCGAGTGGTGAATCACGTGGAACTCGTCACCTCAACCCCCTCCGACTTCCGGACCTTCATGTCCGGCTTCCCGAGCGGCGTCGCCATCGTCACCTCGCTGGACGACGCCGGCCGGCCCTGGGGCATGACCTGCTCCGCCCTGTGCAGCGTCACCGTCGAACCGCCCACCCTGCTGGTCGGCATGCGGGCGGAGAGCCCGACCCTGAAGGCCGTGCTGCGCAGCGGCCAGTTCGCGGTGAACCTGCTGCACGCCGAGGGCCGCGGCACCGCCGAACTGTTCGCCTCCGGCGACCCGGACCGGTTCGACGCCACCACCTGGCGGCTGCCCCCCGGCGCCGGCGGACCCCACCTCGTCCACGACGCCCACGCGGTGGCCGACTGCCGGGTCAGCCAGCTGGTCCCCGTCGGCGGCCAGCGGATGGTCTTCGGCGAGGTCATCCGGATCACCGAGCTCAGCGACGCGTCGCCGCTGCTCTACGGGAGGAGACAGTTCAGCTCCTGGCCCGCCTAGCAGAGCTAGCAGAGCGTCCCCACAAGACGCCCAGACCACCGTTGTGGAGGAGAGATGACCGCTCAACCCACCGACGCGGACACGCCGCAGGGCACACCCGCCCGCGACCAGGGCATCCAGCGCCACAGCGCGATGCCGGTCCGGAAGTACCAGCCGTACCAGGCGGTCGGGCTGCCCGACCGCGGCTGGCCGGGCCGCCGCGCGGAACAGGCCCCGCTGTGGTGCAGCGTCGACCTGAGGGACGGCAACCAGGCCCTGACCGACCCCATGGACATCACCCGCAAGCGGCGGATGTTCGACCTGCTGGTCGCCATGGGGTTCAAGGAGATCGAGGTCGGCTTCCCCACCTCCTCGCAGGACGACCACGCCTTCCTCCGCCACCTCGTCGACACCGGCGCGATCCCGGACGACGTCGTCGTCCAGGTCATGACGCCGATCCGCGGCGACTTCATCGAACGCACCGTCAAGGCCCTGGAGGGCGTGCCCCGCGCCGTCCTCCAGATCTTCAACCCGACCTCGGAGGTCCAGCGCCGCCTGGTCTTCCGCAAGGACCGCCGGCAGACCACCGCCATGGCGCTCGACGGGGCCGAACAGGCCCTCAAACTCCAGGACTCGATCCCCGGCACGGAGATCTACCTCCAGTACGCGCCGGAGTCCTACACCCAGACCGAGCCGGACTACGCGCTCGAACTCTGCAACGCCGTCCTCGACTTCTGGGCCCCGCGGGCCGCGCACACGCTGCGGATCAACCTGCCCTCCACCGTCGAGGTGTTCCCGCCGCAGGAGTTCGCCGACCGGATCGAGTACACCCACCGCAACCTGCTCCACCGCGAGCGCACCATCCTCAGCGTGCACCCGCACAACGACCGCGGCAGCGGCGTCGCCGCCGCCGAACTCGCCGTCCTCGCCGGGGCCGACCGGGTCGAGGGCACCCTGTTCGGCAACGGCGAGCGCTCCGGCAACGTCTGCCTGGTCACCCTGGCCATGAACCTGTTCTCCCAGGGCGTCGACCCGATGCTGGACCTGAGCGACATCGACGGCATCCGCCGCATCGTCGAGAGCTGCAACCAGATGCCCGTCCCCGCCCGCCACCCGTGGGCCGGCGACTTCGTCTACACCTCCTTCGCCGGCTCCCACCAGGACGCCATCGCCAAGGGCCTGCGCGCCCGCGAGGAGTCCGGGCAGGAGGTCTGGGACGTGCCGTACCTGCCGATCGACCCGCGCGACATCGGCCGCGACTACCAGGCGCTGATCCGGATCAACACCCAGTCCGGCAAGGGCGGCATCGCCCACCTGCTGCGCACCGAGTACGGCATCGAGCTGCCGCGCCGCCTCCAGATCGACTTCGCCGCCGAGATGCAGGCGGTCTGCGAGGAGATCGGCGGCGAGATCACCGGCGACCAGCTGTGGGAGCACTTCGTCGAGCGGTACGTGGCGCTGGGCACCGAGACCGTGCCCGGCCTGCCGGAGCCGGAGCCGCTGGCGGCGGAGCCCGGCGACACCCGCTGGAGCGGGGCCACCGCCGAGGCGGTGGCCGGCTACGGGCTCGACGCCGTCATCCAGGGCCTCGTCGTGGAGCGGGCGGGCGCACCGCTGAACGCGGTCACCGCCGCCTTCGAGATCGTCGTGGACTCCCACTCCTACTGGGGGGTCGGCATCGCCCAGGAGGAGGGCACGGCCGTCGGGCGGGCCGTCCGGGTCGCGTGCCTGCGGGCGCTGCTGGACACCGAGCGGGCCGGTCTGTCCGAGGCCCGCTAGGGCCGGCGGGCCGGGCAGGGCTTAACAGGTCCGCAGGGCTTTAACAGGGCCGCCGTGGGCGGGGGAGGGAGGAGCCAAACATGCCCTGGAACACCTTGATCGACGTGGCACGGGAGGACGTGCTCCCGCTGACCGCCCAGATCCGGGACGGCATCAAGCGGGAGATCGCCGAGGGGGCGCTGCACCCCGGCACCCGGCTGCCGTCGAGCCGTCAGCTCGCCGAGGACCTCCGGGTGTCCCGCAGCGTCGTCGTCGAGGCCTACGGGCAACTCGTCGCCGGCGGCTACCTGGAGGCCACCCGGGGATCGGGCACCCGGGTCGCCACCCACCTGGACCGGGGCACCCGGATGCCGACCCTGCTCGGCGACGCCCGCCCCGCCCCGGTGATCCGCTGGGACCTGCGGGCCGGCGGCGCCGACGCCTCCGCCTTCCCCCAGCGCGAGTGGCTGGCCGCCTACCAGCGGGCCGCGCGCCGGCTCGGCCCGCGCGACCTCGGGTACCCGCCGGTGTCCGGCGTCCCGGCGCTGCGCGCCGAACTCGCCCGCTACCTCGGGCGGGCGCGCGGCGTGCACACCACCCCCGAGCACGTCATGGTGGTCTCCGGGTTCGCCCAGACGCTCGGCCTGGTCTGCGCCACGCTGCCCCGCACCGGCCTCGGCGCGCTCGCCGTCGAGGACCCGTGCCACCCGCAGCAGCGCCAGTTCATCGTCGAGTCGGGCCTGGACTGCCCGTCCGTCCCGGTCGACGAGCACGGCATCGACGTGGCCGCACTCGCCCGCACCGGCGCCCGCGCGGTGCTGGTCACCCCCGCCCACCAGTTCCCCACCGGCGCCGTGCTCAGCGCGGATCGGCGGGCCGCCCTGGTCCGCTGGGCGGAGGACGTGGACGGCTGGATCATCGAGGACGACTACGACGGCGACCTCTGGCTGGACCACGGCCGCCGGCCCACCGCGCTGCAACGGCTGTCCCCCTCCCGGGTGCTCTACGCGGGCACCGCGAGCAAGTCGCTGGCCTCCGGGATGCGGCTGGGCTGGCTGGTCGCCCCGCCCCGGCTGCGCCGCCGCCTGGAGGAGGTCCGATCCCAACGGGACCTCGGCTGCGACGTGTTCACCCAGCACGCGTTCGCCGAACTGCTGGACGGCGGCGAACTCGACCGGCACCTGCGGCGCCAGCGCGAACGGCTGCGGGCCCGCCGCGAGGTCTTCCACGAGGCCGTGCGGCGACGGCTGCCCGGGGCCCGGATCGTGGGCGCCTTCGCCGGCCTGCACGCCTACGTCCAGCTCCCGCACCGGGTGGACGAGGCGGCGCTGGTCGCCCGGGCGCTGCGCCGTTCGGTGCTGGTGCGCGGCGGCCGCTCCTACCACCACCGGTCCTGGCAGTCCGGGCCGGCCCTGGTGGTGGGGTACGCCGGGGTGCCCCGCAGCGGCGTCGCCGAGGCGGTGCGGGAACTGGGGGAGGCCTACGCCGAGTCGGCGGCGGACGGCTGCCTGCGCAGTGCCTGAGCCGCGCCCCGGCTTTGCCCGGAACGCGGCAGGGACGGCACCGAGAGACCCCGGACGGACGCCCGGCCGGACAGCGGACAGACAGCGGAGAGTCGAGGACACGGCATGGTGACGACGAGGACGGGTGGCGCCCCCGCGCCGCTCGCGGTGCGCGAGGCGGCCTGGCACCTGCCGGAGCAGCGGGTGCCGGTCGGCGAGCTGCCCGAACTGGCGGGCCTGGCCGGCGAGCGCAGAACCACGCTGGCCGGCCTGGGCATCGACACCGTGGCCGTCGACCGCGAGCTCGGCCCGACCGGGCTGGCCGAGCGGGCGGCCCGCAGCGCGCTGGCCGGCGCCGGGCTCGCCGCCCAGGACCTGGACGCCCTGATCGTCGTCGACTCCCGGGCCCCCGAGACCCTGCTCAGCTCCGAGGCGACCAGGCTCCAGGCCCGGCTCGGCGCCGACCGGGCCGTCACCTTCGGCGTCGGCGGCCTCGGCTGCGTCTCGCTCGGCCCGGCCCTGCTCGCCGCCCGCGGACTGCTCGCCGCCGACCCCGACGTCCGGCACGTCCTGGTCGCGCACGCCTCCACCCCGGCCACCCCCGGCCGCTACCGGCACCCCGTCACCGTCAACGGGGACGCCGGGCAGGCCCTGCTGCTCGCCCGCACCGGCCCGGTGCGGGTGCTCGACCTGGTCCAGGAGACCAACGGCGCGTACTGGGACCTCTTCCGGGTGGACTACCGGGACCGCCCCTGGGAGAGCTGGCAGGAGGAGTGCCGGGACCTGCCCGGCTACTCCTTCCGGCTCGCGGTGGAGACCAGGAACCGGCTCACCGCGCTCCTGGAGCGGCTGCTCAAGCGGCACGGCCTCGACCGCGCCGACGTCGCCGGCTACGCCAGCCAGAACCTCTCGGCGGGCGGACTGCGCTTCCTGGCGGAGTCGCTGGGCGTCGACCTCCTGCCGGAGTGCCGGGAGAACCTGGCCCGGTACGGCCACCTGGGGCCGAACGACGTCTTCCTCAACCTCTGGACGGCGCTGGCGAACGGGCGGCTGGCCGAGGGCGACCGGGTCGTCCTGGTCAACGTCAGCCCGGTGGCGGCCTGGAACCTGCTGCTGGTGGAAATCGGACCCTGGGAGAGCACCGCGTGACCGACACGGCAATCGAGATACGGGAGTTCCTGACCGTCGCACTGCGCCGGCCGGTGGCGCCGGACGAGGACTACTTCGCACTGGGGCTCGCGGACTCGCTGTTCGCGCTGGAGCTGGTGGTCTTCGTCGAGGAGCGGTTCGACATCCGGATCGAGGTGGACGACCTCGACCTGGACTCCTTCCGCACCGCCGAGCGGATCGCCGCGCTGGTCGAGCGCAAGCGGGCCGGCCTGGGCACGGGCGAGGAGACGGGGGCCGGCTGTGCCGCCCACGGCTAGCGAGACCCGGCCGTCCGCCCCGTCCGACCCGGGGACTTCGGTGGCCCCGGGGACTTCGGTGGTCGACGCCGCGGCCGACCTGGCCGCCGCCGTCCGCGACGAGGCCGCCCGCTGGGACGAGCAGGGCGCGCTGCCCGACGAGGCCGTCCGCGCGGTGGCCGCCGCCGGGCTGCTCGGCCTCGACCTGCCCGCCCGCCACGGCGGCGCCGGCGCCACCCCGGCCCAGCTGGGCGAGGCCGTCGCGCACCTGGGCGGCGTCTGCGGCGCCCTGCGCGCGCTGCTCACCGTCCAGGGCATGACGGCCGCGGCGCTGCTGCGCTGGGGCGGCGAGGAGCAGCGCGCGCGGTGGCTGCCCGCACTGGCCTCCGGCGAACGCCTCGCCGGCTTCGCCGCCACCGAACGGGAGGCCGGCAGCGCGCTCGCCGAGGTCGGCACGCGGATCGAGGACGACGGCGAACGGCTGGTCGTCACCGGCGCCAAGCGCTGGGTGACCTTCGGGCAGAGCGCCGACGTGTTCCTGGTGCTGGGGCGCACCGACGCCGGCCCGACGGCCGTCCTGGTGGAGGCCGACCGGCCCGGGATCGTCCGCGAGCCCGTCGGCGGCCAACTCGGCCTGCGCGCCGCGCGGATCGCCCACCTCACCTTCGACCGGGTGCGGGTGCCCCGGGAGAACCTGGTGGCGCCGCCCGGGCTGGGCCTGACCCACACCGCCGCCGTGGCGCTGGACCACGGCCGGTTCACGGTGGCCTGGGGCTGCGTCGGCATGGCGGAGGCCTGCCTGGCCGACGCCGCCGAGCACGCCGCGCACCGGGTCCAGGGCGGCGTGCCGCTGGCCGGGCACCAGCTGGTGCGCTCGCTGCTCGCCCGCTCCGCCGTCGACACGGCGGCCGCCCGGGCGCTGGCCGAGCGGGCCGCCGAGGCCCGGGCCGGCTCGCCGCTGGGCGCCGCCACCGAGACCGTGGTCGCCAAGTACGCGGCGGCCGGGGCCGCGAAGGCGGTCGCCGACCGGGCCGTCCAGATCCTCGGCTCGGCGGGCTGCGAGCCCGGCGTCCGGGCCGGCCGGTTCTACCGGGACGCCAAGGTGATGGAGATCATCGAGGGCAGCCCGCAGGTCGCCGAACTGCACATCGCCGACCGCCTGTTGCGCCAGGGGGTGCGCCGATGACCGGGGCTCAACCGGGGCCGCAGCGGAGTGGGGCGGAGCAGAGCAGGGCGGAGTCGACCGTCAAGGTCCTGGTCTGGGACCTCGACGACACTCTTTGGGACGGCACCGTGCTGGAGGGCGACGACCCGGCGCCGTTCCCCGTCGCGACCGCCGCCCTGCGGGCGCTGGACGAGCGCGGTGTCCTGCACGCCGTCGCCAGCCGGAGCGACCGGGCCGTCGCCACCGCGCACCTGGAACGGCTCGGGTTGCACGAGCTGTTCACCGTGCTGGAGATCGGCTGGGGGCCCAAGTCGGGCGCGGTGCGCCGGATCGCCGAGGCCATCGGCATCGGGCTGGACACCGTGGCCTTCGTCGACAACGACCCGGTCGAGCGCGCCGAGGTGGCTGCCGCCCACCCCGTGGTGCGCTGCTACCCGGCCGAGCAGGTCGCCGAGCTGGCTGAACTGCCGGAGTTCCGGCCCGAGTTCGTCACCGCCGACGCCCGCGAACGCCGGCTGCGCTACCGCGGCGAGGCGCTCCGCACCCAGGCCCGGGAGGATCACCAGGGCACCCCCGAGGAGTTCCTCGCCTCCCTGGGGCTGGAATTGACGATCCGTCAGGCCGGTCCGGACGACCTCGCCCGCGCCCACGAGCTCACCGTCCGCACCCACCAGCTCAACACCACCGGCCGGACCTACGGCCTGACGGAGCTGCGCGCCCTGTGCGACTCGCCCGACCACCGGGTGCTGGTCGCCGAACTGACCGACCGGTTCGGCGACTACGGCACCATCGGCCTCGCGCTGAGCGAGCGGACCGGGCACCGGGAGGGTGACGGCCCGGCCGGGCCGGCCGAGGTGCTGCGGCTGCTCCTGCTGTCCTGCCGGGTGATGTCCCGGGGCATCGGGCCGGCGCTGATCGGGCACGTCGTGCGCGCGGCGCTCGCCGAAGGGCGCCGCCCGCTGGCCGAGTTCGTGCCCACCGACGTCAACCGGGTGATGCTGGTGAACCTCCGGTTCGCCGGGTTCACCGTGGTGGGCCAGGAGGGGGAGGGGCGGCTGCTGCTCGGCTACCCGCCCGCCGCCCCGCCGCCCTCGCCGCTGGGCCACCTGTGGCTGATCACCCCCGAGGCCCCCTCCGCTCCCGAGGCCCCCGAGGCGCCCAACGCCCCTGCCACCCTTGAGGCCCCCGAGGCCCGGAACCGGCCGTGACCGGGCCGCAATCCGTCGTGACCAGGAAGGACACCGTGCACCCGCAAGACACCCAGAACCGCGAGGCAGGCGAGGCCCGGGCGGCCCGCACCGACCGGATCCCGGTCGGGATCGTCGGCGCCGGCACGATGGGCACCGCCGTCGCCCAGGTCTTCGCCGCGGCCGGGCACCCCGTGGTGGTGGTCGACCGGCAGCGGGCCGCCCTCGACGCCGGCCCCGGCCGGCTGCGGGACGGCCTGCGCGCCGCGCGGCTGCTCGGCCGCCGTCCGGCCCCCGGTGAGGCTGGTGCCGGGGCCCCTGGCGAGGCCCGCCCCTCGGCGGCGGAGACCGTCGAACTGGTCGACTGGACGGACGAGTTCGGGCGGCTGGCGGCGGCCGGCTTCGTGGTGGAGTGCGCCTCCGAGCGACTGGCCGTCAAGGAGCAGGTGCTCCGGGAGCTCGACCGGGTCTGCGCCCCCGCCGCGGTGTTCGCCTCCTGCACCTCGGCGATCCCGGTCGAGCGGCTCGCCTCCTACACCGACCGGGCCGACCGGGTGCTCGCCACGCACTTCATGAACCCCGCCTACCTCAAGGAGACGGTCGAGGTGGTGCGGGGCCCGGCCACCACCGCCCGGACGCTGGAGACCACCCTCGCTCTGCTCGCCGGGGTCGGCCGCCGCGCCCACGTCGTCCGCGACTCGCCGGGCTTCGTCTCCAACCGGGTGCTGATGCCGATGGTCAACGACGCGGCCGCCCGGGTGCAGGAGGGCGTGGCCGACGCGGAGACCGTCGACCTGATCTTCCAGGAGTGCTTCGGCCACGCCATGGGCCCGCTGCGCACGGCGGACCTGATCGGGCTCGACACCATCGTGGACACCCTCGACGTCCTGCTGGAGACCACCGGCGACGAACGGTTCCGGCCCTGCGACCTGCTGCTCGACCTGGTGCGGCGCGGACACTTCGGCCGCAAGACCGGGCTGGGCTTCCACGCCTACGGGACCCGCCCGTGACCGCCGGCCGTCCGGCCCCCGACGTACTCGACCTGATCCGGGAACGGTTCCGCACGCTGCCCGACCGGACCGCCGTGGCGGTCGGCGGGCAGAGTCTGACGTATCGTCAACTCGACATCGAAACCATGGCGTTGGCCGATCGACTGGCCGCCGTCGGGGTCGCCCCCGGCAGGCTCGTCCTGATCCACCGCCGCCAGGGCGTGCGCACCGTCGTCGGCATGCTGGCCGCGCTGCGGCTGGGCGCCGCCTGGTGCGTCCTGGAACCCGATCGCCCCGCCGCGATGGTGCGCGCCCTGCTGCGGGACAGCGGCTGCGCCGTCCTGGTGTACGACGACGGCGACCCGGCCACCCCGCCCGCCGCCGTGCGGGAGCTGACGACCGGCTGCGGGCAGCCCGTCACGGCGGTGGCCGAGAGCGGACCGGCCCCTGCTCCGGCCGTGGCCGCCGGCCGGTCGGACGCCGTGGTGCCCCCGACCGCACCGGCCTACGCCGTCACCACCTCCGGGACCACCGGGGAGCCCAAGGCCGTCCTGGTCTCCCGCGGCGCGCTCGCCCACCTGGTCGCCTCCCGCGCCGAGGACCCCGCCGCGACCACCTTCACCGCCTCCCGGCTCTCCTGGGACGCGCCGCTGTTGATGCTGTTCCACACGCTCTGCGGCGGCGGCACGGCGGTGCTGCCCGACGAACGGGCCCTGCCCGACCCGGAGGCCGCCGCCGCGCTGATCCGCCGCCACCGGGTCGAGGTGGCGGTCGGCCCGCCCTCGTTCCACCTGCTGGTGCTGCCCCACCTGGCCGGCGCCGACGTCCACCTGCGGCAGTGGATCGTCGGCGGGGAGGCGCTGTCGGCCGCGCAGGCCGAGCGGCACCGGGCCGTCCTGCCCGGCACCCGGCTGGTCAACGAGTACGGCGCCACCGAGACCACCGTCACCGTGCTCGCCCAGCCGGTCACGCCCGCGTCGCTCGACCCCGTCCCGATCGGGCGGTCCACCCCGGGCAACCGGATCCACCTGCTGGACGAGCGGCTCGCCCCGGTCGGGCCCGGGCGGACCGGCGAGCTGTACGTGGCCGGGCCGCAGGTCGCCGAGGGCTACGCCGGGCGCCCGGCCGACACCGCGCTGCGCTTCCTCCCCAACCCCTTCGCCACCACCCCCGGCGCCCGGATGTACCGCACCGGGGACCTCGCCTCCGCCGACCCCACCGGGGCGCTGGTGTTCCGCGGCCGGGCCGACGGGCAGCTCAAGGTGCGCGGCGTCCGGGTCGAACGCGAGGCCGTCGAAGCGGCGCTGGAGCGCCACCCCGCCGTCCGGCAGGCCGCCGTCCTCGCCGTGACCGGCCCCGACGGCGCCACCGCGCTGGCCGCGTGCTGGCTCCCCGCCGACCCCGCCGCCCCCGCGCCGGACACCGCCGAACTGCTGGCGCACTGCACCGCCCTGCTCGGCGGCCAGGCCCGGCCGGAGCGATTCGTCCGGGTGGCCGGCTTCCCGCTCGCGCCGTCCGGCAAGACCGACCTCCAGGCGCTGCGCGCCCTGCTCGCCGAAGACCCCGGCGAGCCCGGCGGACGTGACGAGCCCGCCGAGGCGGACGGGGCCCCGCAGCTCGTGACGCGCTACTGGACCGAGGTCCTCGGGCACGGCGACTTCGGACCGGACGACGACTTCTTCGCCGTCGGCGGCAACTCGCACCGGATCGTCGAACTCCACCTGCGCCTCGAAGGCCGCTGGCCCGGCGCCGTCCGCGTCGGCCGGCTCTTCGACCTGCGCACCGTCGCCGAGCAGGCAGCGGCCGTCGCCTCGGAGGCTGTCGCCCCGGAGGCCGCCACCCGGGAGCCCGTCGCCCCGGCGGCCGGACCGCCCACGGGCGGCGCCCGGCCCGACGCCGCGTACGAAGTCTGACGAACGGGAGAGAGCAGCAGTGACCAGGACCCCAGCGACGGCCCCCGCCGACACCGACATCGCCGTCGTCGGCATCGGCGCCCGCTTCCCCGACGCCGACGACCTGGCGGCCTTCCGGGCCAACCTCGCCGCCGGCCGGGACTCCGTCGGGGCCATGCCCGCCGCCCGGGCCGCCGCCACCGGGCTCGACCCGGACGCGGGCTACCTGCCGATGGGCCACCTCGCCGACGTCCACACCTTCGACCACGCCTTCTTCGGCCTCTCCCGGCGCGAGGCCGCCCTGATGGACCCCCAGCAGCGGATCGCGCTGGTCCTCGCCCACCAGGCCGTCGAGGACGCCGGCCACGCCGCGGGCGCCCTGCGCGGACGCCAGGTCGCCGTGGTGCTCAGCGCCGCCGCCTCCGGCTACCTCGGCGCCGCCACCGAGCCCGGCCCGCTCAGCGCCCTCGGCAACGTGCCCTTCGCGCTGCCCGCCCGGATCGCCCACGTGCTCGGCTTCGAAGGCCCCTGCTACGCCGTCGACACCGGCTGCAACGGCTCGCTCGTCGCCGTCCACCAGGCCTGCCGCGAACTGCGCGACGGCGAGGCCGAGTACGCGCTCGCCGGCGGCTTCAGCCTGCGCCCCGGCGGCCTGCCCGCCCGGCAGACCGAAGGCATGACCGAACTCGTCTCCCCGAGCGGCCGCTGCCGGGCCTTCGACGCCGACGCCGACGGCACCGCCAGCGGCGAGGGCGGCGCCGTCCTGCTGCTCACCACCCTCGGCCGGGCCCGCGCCGACGGCACGCCCGTCCACGCCGTGATCCGCGGCAGCGCCGTCCGGCACAACGGCCGGGCGGCCGCCACCATCAGCACCCCGAGCGCACCCGCGCACGCGGCGGTGATCGGCGCGGCCTGGCGCTCCGCCGGGCTCGACCCCGCCCTGGCCGGCTACCTGGAGGCGCACGGCTCCGGCACCCGGCTCGGCGACGCCGTCGAACTGGAGGGCCTGGCCCAGGTGTTCGGGCCGCGCGGGTTCGGGGCGCGGGGCCGGCGGCTGCCGATCGGCTCGGTGAAGACCAACGTCGGCCACCTCGACCACGCGGCCGGGATCGCCGGCCTGGTCAAGGCCGTCCTCGCGGTCGGCCACGGCGAGCTGTACCCGTCCCTGCACTTCCGCCGGCCCGTCGACGAGGCCGCCCTCGAACCCGTCGAGGTGGTCACCGCGCTGCGCCCCTGGGAGGGCGAGGAGCGGATCGCCGGCGTCAGCTCGTACAGCCTCGGCGGCATCAACGCCCACTGCGTGGTCCAGCGGCCGCCCGTGCCGCCGCGCGGCGACCGGTCGGGCACCCCCCGGCTCGTCGGCGTCTCCGCGCGCAGCCGCACCGCGCTCGCCCGGCTCTGCGCCGACCTCGGCGCCGCGCTGACCGGCCCGGCCGCCCGCGACACCGACCTCGACGACGTCGCCCTCACCCTCAACTCCGGGCGCACCCACTACGGGCACCGGGCGGCGGTGTGGGCCCGCGACACCGCCGAGCTCGGCCGGGCCCTGCTCGAACGGGCGGCCCGGCTCGACGCCTCGGCACCGGCCGGCGGCGCCCCGCGCGGCGGCCGGACCAGGCCGCCCGCCGTCTGCCTGCTGCTCTCCCCGGACGCCGTGCCCGACGCCCCCGGCCCGGCGGAGCTGCCCGACGCGCTGCCCGCCACCGGCCCGGCGGCCCGGCTGCTCGCGGGCCAACTCGCCCTCCATCGCGAGCTGTCGCGCTGCGGCGTACCCGTCGGGACGGTGCTGAGCAGCGGCGTCTCCCGGTACGCCGCCCGGTACCTGCTCGGCACCCTCACCGCCGAGGACACCCGCGAACTCGCCACCGCCACCGCCACCGGCGCCGAGGCCGCGCCGCCCGACCGGGACCGGCTCGTCGCGGCGGCCGAACGGCTCGCCGCCGCCGGGCCGGTGGTGTTCCTCGACCCCGGCCCCGGCGGCGTCCTCGGCCGGCTGCTCGCCGAGCGGTTCGGCCCGGAGGGGCAGGACGGCGCCCGGCTGGTCACGGCCGCCGGTGACGGCGACGGAGGCTTTGCCGCGCTGCTCGGCCGGCTGTACGAATGCGGCCTGGACCTGGACTGGACGGCGCTCGGCCCCGAGCCCGGCACCGCCCGGCGGCTGCGCCTGCCCGGACACCCGCTGGCCGCCACCCCGTGCTGGATCCGGCCCGCACCGGCGGCCCCCGCCCTGCCCGTCGCATCCGTGGTGCCCGTCGCGTCCGTCGCGCCCGCCGCGCCCGCCGTCGAGCGCACCGGGACCGGCCCCGCCGAGGACCCCGAACGCTGGCTCGCCGAAGTCCTCGGAGAACTCCTGCACAGCGAGCAGCCGCCCGGTCCGGAGGCCGACTACTTCGAACTCGGCGGCAACTCGATCATCGCCCTCCAGCTCGCCGACCGGATCCAGACCCGCTTCGGCTTCCGCCCCCGGCTGCTCGACGTCTACGAACACCCCGCCGTCGGCGCGTTCGCCGACCTCATCCGCCGCCGGGCCGGCGCCCCCGCGGCCCCCGCCCTGCCGCCGATCACCCCCCGCGACACACCGCCCGTCACCTCCTTCGGCCAGGACCGGATCTGGTTCCACCACCAGCTCGACCCCGACACCACGCTCTACAACCTCCCGATGGTCAGCCTGATCAGCGGCCCGCTCGACGTCGACGCCGTCCGCGGCATGTGGCACGACCTGATGCTGCGCCACGAGGTGCTGCGCTCCAACTTCGCCGAGGAGGACGACGAGCCGGTGCTGCGCATCCGCCCGGAGCCCGGCGACTTCTTCACCCTCCGGGACGTCTCCGCCGAGCCGGACCCGCTCGCCGCCGCCCGCGAACTCGTCCGGCAGGCCGCCGAGCACCGCTTCGACCTCGCCCACGACCCCCTGGTGCGGGTGCTCGTGGTCCGCACGGCCCCCGAGCAGCACGTGCTCCAGGTGACCATGCACCACGCCGTCAACGACGGCGCCTCACCGCGGATCTTCGAACGCGAGCTGCCCGAGCTGTACGCCGCCCGCCGCGAGGGCCGCCCGCACCGGCTCGCGCCGCTGCCCGTCCAGTTCGCCGACTACGCGGCCTGGCAGCGCGAACTGGTGGCCGGCTCGGCTATGGACGGCGAACTCGCCTACTGGTGCGAGACCCTGCGGGACGCGCCGGTGCTGCGGCTGCCCACCGACCACCCGCGCCCGGCCCGTAAGGACCACGCCGGCGACCTCGCGGTGTTCACCGTGGACGCCGCCCTGATGCGGGAGCTGCGGCGGCTCGCGGCCGACCGCTCCGTCACCCTCTTCGTGGTCCTGCTCGCCGGCCTCTACCTGCTGCTGGCCCGCCGCAGCGAGCAGGACGACCTGGTCGTCGGCATCCCGACCACCGGGCGCAACCGGCCCGAACTCGAAGGCCTGATCGGCTTCTTCAACAGCACCGTGGCGCTGCGCGCCGACCTGTCCGGCGCCCCGTCGGTGACCGCCTTCCTGCACCGGGTGCGCGCCGTGGTGCTGGAGTCCCTGGAGCACCAGGAGATCCCCTTCGACCGGGTCGTCCAGGCGCTGACGGACGAGCGCGATCCGGGCCGGAGCCCGCTGTTCGACGTGTTCTTCGTGCACCAGGAGCTGCCGCCGATCCAGCAGATCGAGGGCACCTCGACCGGGTACTTCGACATCGGCCACAGCGCCGGCAACCTGTTCGGCGGCCTGCCGGCGGGCACCGCCAAGTTCGACCTCACCCTGATCACCTCCGACCGGGTCGGCGACGACGCCATGACCGCCTGCCTGGAGTTCAGCACCCAGCTGTTCACGGGGGCGACGGCGGCCGCGTTCGTCGAGGAGTACACGGCGCTGCTCCGTGAACTCGCCGCAGCCGACGGCGAGTTGCCGATCTCCCGACTGTGGGCCGGGGCGCCGGCGGCCGTCTCCTCTGATGCGGCGCTGCCGGCCGCCCCCGCCGGCCCGCCCGGGCCCGTCCGGCTCGACGTCCCCACCGACCGCCCCCGCCCGGGCCGCCCCGACTACACCGAGCGCAGCGTCACCGTCCCGGTCGACGAGTCGCTGCGCAACGCGATCGCCCGGTTCGGCCCGCACCCCGACCGGGTGCTGCGGGCCGGCTGGCTGGTGCTGCTCTCGTGGATCGCCGGCCAGGACGAGGTGGCGGTCGGCCTGCCCGGCGGCGCCCTGCTGCGGGCCGACCTCGCCGACGAGCCCGCCTTCACCGACCTGCTCGGGCGCACCACCCCCGACGGGACGGCCGGCCCCGGAGCCGAGCCCCCGGTCCGCTCCCGGGGCGACGGCGGAGGCCACGGCGTCGGTCACGGCGCCGCCCCGCGCGGGGTCGAACTCGACCTGGGGTGGCGGGCGGAGAGCGGCGCCGCCCCCACGGCGCTGACCGTGCACTACGCCCCCGAACTCTTCGACCCGCCGACCGCGACCGGCTTCGCCACCGGCCTGCGCGAGCTGCTGCGCGGCCTGCTCGCCGAGCCCGACCGCCCGGTCCACGACGTGGCGGCCGACTACGCCGACTACGCGGACCAGGCCGACGGTGCGGACCACGCCGACCACGCCGACCACGGCGACGCGCCCGAGACCGTGACCCCGCACCCCGACGACGACACCGTGAGGGCCCTGTGAGCAGCTCCACCGCCACCCCGCTCGACGCCGCCCGGCGTGCCGTCCTGCGGGACACCCCGCTCCTTCCCGCCGACTGCGTGGCGCGCCTGGTCCGCTTCGAGGGCCCGGTCGGGCTGGACCGGCTGCGCCGCGCCGTGGCCCGGGCCCTGGCCGAACGCCCGGACCTGCACACCGGCTACCGCGCCGCCGCCGGGGGCGGCCCCGGCCTGCTCCGCCCGGCCGACCCGGCCCAGCCGCCCGCCGTCGCGGTGATCGACCTCGACCCGGAGGAACTGGACGGCTGGCTCGCCGCCGAGCTCGTCCGCCCGCTCGACCTGCTCGGCGGGCCGCTGCTGCGCCACGTGCTGATCCGCCGATCCGACGGCGGGCTCAGCTGGTTCCAGCGCCACCACCGGCTGGTCGACGACGACGCCGGGCTGGCCGCGCTCGTCCGCCGGGCCGGCGAGCTGTACGCCGAGGACGCCGCGGATGCCGAGACGGCCCCGGTCCCCGCCCTGGTACCTGCCCCCGCCCCGGACCCGGACGCCGACCGGCCCGCCGACCGGGCGTACTGGCGGGAGGTCCTGGGGGCGGCCGGCCCCGAGCCCGCCGCCGCCCGCCCGGCCGGAGCCGTCACGCCGCCGGCCGAGCTGCCCTGGCTGCCGGTGGCCGACCCGGCCGCACTGGCCCGGGCCGCCCGGGCCGGCGGTGCGGGCCCCGCCGCGGTGCTGCTCGCCGCCGCCGCCGTCCACGCGCACCGGCTGACCGGCGCCCGGGAGCTGCTGCTCGGACACTGGCGCCCGGCTCCCGGCCCGGGCGGCCGCGGCCTGGTCGTCCCGGTGCGCCTGGCCCCGGCCCCCGGGCTCAGCTTCACCGCCGTCCTCCGGCAGGCCGGCCGCGCCCTGCGCGCGGTCCGGCGCCACGGCCACCGGCCGGACCTCGACCTGCCCTGGGACCCGTCCTCCGGGTACGGCCTGGTCACCGGGATCGCCGACAGCGCCGAGCGGGTGGCGTACGGCCCCGGGACGGTCGCCGTCCTGGCCCGCGCCTGGGGCGAGCCGCTGCCCGGCCTGTTCCTGCGCGCCGACCCCACCCCCGGCCCGGCGGACCGGGACGGGGCGTGGCGGGTCGCCGCCGGCGGCCACGGCGCCGACCCGGCGGCCCACCGCCGGCTGGTCCGGCTGCTGGCGCGGCTGGCGGCCCGGCCCGACGAGCCGATCCACTCCTTCGACCTCGCCGACGGGGACGAGCTCGCCCTGCTGCGGAAGGCCAACGCCACCGAACACGCGGTGCCCGAGACCACCGTGCCCGCGGCGTTCGCCGCCCAGCTGGCGCGGACCCCGTCCGCCGTCGCGGTGCGCGGCGGGGGAGAGGTGCTGGACTACGCCGAACTGGACGGGCGCTCCGAGCGGATCGCCCGGCTGCTCGCCGGCCTCGGCGTCGGCCGCGAGGACGTCGTCGCGGTGCTGCTGCCCCGCACGCCCGCCCTGGTCGCGGCCGTGCTGGGCGTGCTGAAGGCCGGCGCCGCCTACCTCCCGGTCGACCCGGGCCACCCGCGCGGCCGGGTGGAGTTCGTGCTCGCGGACGCCCGCCCCCGGGTGGTGCTGACCACGGCGCAGCTGGCCGCCGCCGTGCTGCCGGAGCCGGCCGCCGACGGCCCGTCCGTCGTCCTGCTGGACGAGCCCGCCGCCGTCGAGCCCACTCCCACCGAGACCGCCGGTCCCGCGCCCGCCGGCTCCGCGCCCGCCGGGGCGACGCCCACCCGCCCGCTGCCCGGCAACGCGGCGTACGTCATCCACACCTCCGGCTCCACCGGGACGCCGAAGGGCGTGGTGGTCACCCACCGGGCCGTGGCCAACCTCGCCGCCTGGGCGGCGGCCGAGCTCGGCCCCGAGGCCCTCTCCCGGGTGCTCGGCTCCACCTCGCTCTCCTTCGACCTGTCGGTCTTCGAGCTCCTGGTGCCGCTGTTCACCGGCGGCAGCGTCGACCTGGTGGACAACCTGCTCACGCTGCTGGAACGCCCGGACTGGTCCGGCAGCCTGGTCAACACCGTCCCGTCGGTGTACCAGCAGGTCGCCCGCGCCGAGTGGGTGCGCGAGCGGGCGACGACCTACGTGTTCTGCGGCGAGCCGCTGCCCGCCGCGCTGGTCCGCCAGGTGCACGCCCGCAACCCGGACGCCCGGGTGCTCAACCTCTACGGCCCCACCGAGGCCATCGTGTACGCCACGGCCGGGGCGTGCCCGCCCGGTGCGGACGGTGAGCCGTCGATCGGCGTGCCGATCGGCAACGTGCGCGCCCACGTCCTCGACCCGGCCCTGCGGCCCGCGCCGGTCGGCGTCACCGGCGAGCTCTACCTGGCCGGGGACTACCTGGCCCGGGGCTACGCCCACCGGCCCGGGGCCACCGCCGAGCGCTTCCTGCCCGACCCGTTCGGCCCGCCCGGCGCCCGGATGTACCGCACCGGGGACCTCGCCCGCTGGACCGCCGCCGGCGAGCTGGAGTACGCCGGCCGCACCGACCACCAGGTGAAGATCCGCGGCCACCGGATCGAACTCGGCGAGATCGAGGCCCGGTTGACGGAGCTGGACGGCATCCGGCGGGCCGTGGTGGTCGCCACCGACGACGGCGAGGGCGACCGCCGCACGACGGCCTTCCTGGTCGCCGTCGAGGGCCGCCCGGCCGATCCGGAGGCCGTCCGGGCGGCGCTGCGCGAGGTGCTGCCCGCGCCGGTCGTCCCGGCCGTCCTGGTCTTCCTCGACGACCTCCCGACCAACGCCAACGGCAAGACCGACCGCAGCGCGCTCGCCGCCCTGGCCGCCGGTGCCGTGGCGGGGACCTCGCCCGAGCCCGCCGCCGCCCCGGCCGCCGGCCCCGTCGAGGTGCTGCGCGAGCTCTTCGCCGGCGTCCTCGGCCTGCCCGAAGTCGGCCCGGACGACAGCTTCTTCGCCCTCGGCGGCGACAGCATCCGCTCCATCAAGCTGCTCCGCCGGGCCCGCCGGGCCGGGCTGGCGCTCGCCCCGGAGGACGTGTTCGCGCACCCGACCCCGGCCGGACTCGCGGCCGTCGCCACCGCGCTCGACCCCGCCGACCAGGGCGCCGGCCGGCCCGCCGACGGCGAACTGCTCCCGCTGGACGCCGCCGAACGCGCCTGGTTGCAGGCCCGGTTCCCGGGCCACCGGGACGTGCTGCCGCTGACACCGCTCCAGGAGCGGCTGCTCTTCCCCACCCAGCACAGCCAGGGCGGCGGCGGGGCCTACGTGATGCGGCTGTGGATGCTCTTCGACGGGCGGCTCGACCCGGCGGCGCTGCGCCGCGCCGTCGAGGCGCTCTGCCGCCGCCACCCGAACCTTGCGGCCGGGTTCGTCCGCCTCCCCGACGGCCGCCCGGTGCAGGTCGTCCCGGACCGCCTGCCGCCGTTCACGGAGCTGGACCTCAGCGGCCTCACGGCGGCCGAACAGGAGGCGGAGACCGAGCGGTTGGCCGCCGAGGCCAGGACCACCCGGTTCGACCCGGCCGACCCGCCGCTGATCCGCTTCACCCTGCTGCGGCTGGGCCCCGGAGAGGGCGTGGGAGCGCAGCGGTACCGGCTGGAGGTGGTCGCCCACCACACCCTGATCGACGGCTGGTCCAACCAGCTCCTCCTGCCGGAGCTGTTCGCCCTGTACCGCGACCCGGCCGGACTGCCCGAGCCGGTGCCGCTGCGCGCCCACCTGGCCTGGCTGGCCGGCCGGGACCACGAGGCCGCCCGCCGGGCGTGGCGCGAGGCCCTGGCCGCGCCGATCGAACCCACCCTGGTGACGCCGCCCGGGCTGCCGCCCGCCGACGGGTGGCCGGGCCGCCGCTACCGGCTCCTGGGCGAGGAGCGCACCGAACGGCTCGGCGCCCTCGCCGCCGGGCTGGGCATCACGCTCAACACCGTGCTCCAGGCCACCTGGGCGCTGCTGCTGGCCGAGCGGACCGGCCGCCCCGACACCGTGTTCGGGATCATCGTCAACGGCCGCTCGCCGGAGCTGCCGGGCTCCGAGTCCGTCATGGGCTTCCTGATCAACACCCTGCCGCTGCGGATCACCCTGCGGCCGGAGGAGTCGCTGGCCGGGCTGCTGACCCGGGTCCAGCGCGAGCAGGTCCGGATGATCGCCCACCAGCACCTGGGAATCCCCGCCATCCAGCGGGCGACCGGCCTCGGCGAACTCTTCGACACCGTCATGGTGTACGAGAACTTCCCGCAGTCCGGCGACCAGGGCGACGCGCTCCCGGGGGTGCGGATCACCGGTTCGGGCAGCGAGACGGCCGCGCACTACCCGCTGTCGCTGATGGCCATCCCGAGGGACGGCGGACTGGAACTCGACATCCTGCACCGGGAGGACGCCGTCGACGCCGAGGCCGCCGACGCCCTGCTGGCCCGGCTGCTGGGGCTGCTCGACGCCCTCGTCGCCGAGCCGGACACCACCGTCGCCTCCCTCGGCCTGCTCGACTCCTGGCCCGCGACCGCCGGGCCCGCCCGCGCCCCGCTCCCCGCCACCGACGCCACCGTCGCCGCCGCCGTCCCCGCGCCGCCCGCCGACGGCCTGGAGCCCATGCTGGCCACCCTGCTGCCGCTGCGCTCGACCGGCACCGGCGCGCCGCTGTTCTGCGTGCACCCGGCCGCCGGGATCGGCTGGACGTACGCGGCGCTGCTGGGGCCGCTCGGCGACCGGCCGCTCTACGTCCTGCAGTCCCGCGGCCTCGACGGCCGGGGGCCGCTGCCGGCCAGCGTGGAGGAGGTGGCCGAGGACTGCGTGCGGGAGATCCGCGCCGTCCAGCCCGACGGGCCCTACCACCTGCTCGGCTGGTCGTTCGGCGGCCTGGTCGCCTACGCCGTGGCCGCCCGGCTGCAGGAGCAGGGCGCGGAGGTGGGCCTGCTCGCGATGCTCGACAGCTACGTGCTCGCCGACCTCCCCGCCCGCTCGGAGGCCGAGGTGCTCGCCGAGCAGGGCCACGTCCGCAACGCCCTGCTGCGGCTGACCGGCGTCGACCGCCCCGCCGACGCGCCCGCGCCGACCGCCGAGGAGTTCCTCGTCCTCGCCAAGGACTCCGACTCGCCGCTCTCCGTCTTCTCCGAACACCACCTGACCGCGCTCGCCGAGGTCTACGACAACAACGTCCGGCTCGGCCGCGCCTTCCGCCCCGGCCGGTACCGCGGCGACCTGCTCCTCATCGAGGCCGTCCCGGAGACCAGCGGGCCCGTCCAGGACCCGGAGAGCTGGCTGCCCCACCTCGGCGGCGGCCGGCTGCTGCGGCACCGGACCGACCACGGCCACCAGGACCTCGGCGGCCCGGCCGCCCTCCTCGACCTCGCCCCGGCGCTGCTCGACCGGCTCGGCGACCCGTCCGGGCCGCACGGGTCACCGAGCCCGCACGAGCCGCACCAGCCGCACGAGCCGGAAAGGAGCTGACCGGATGTCCGCCACGCCCGCCTCTCCCGCCTCTCCCGCCCGACGACGGCCGCTCACGGCCCCGCAGTCGGGAATCTGGTTCGGCCACGAGGCCGACCCCACCCGGCGGCGGTTCACCGCCGGCCAGTACGTCCAGTTCCACGGCGCGATCGACGAGGAGCTGTTCGAACGCGCGCTGCGGGGCGTGGTGGCCGGCAGCGAGAGCCTGCGGGTGCGCTTCGAGCCGACCGCCGACGGCGCCGTCCAGATCATCGAGGACGCCGCCGACTGGCCGCTGCACCGGCAGGACCTGCGCCACCACGAGGACCCGGCCGCCGCCGCCCGCGCGTTCCTCGCCGCCGAACTCGCCCACCCCTACGACCTGACCGCCCGCCCGCCCTTCGACCACTTCCTGCTGCGGACCGGCGAGGCGGAGTACCTCTGGTACCTCCGGATGCACCACATCCTGTGCGACGGCGTGGGCGGGGCCGGGCTGATGCGCCGGGTGGCGGCCGAGTACACGGCGCTGCACGCGGGCGAGCCGCCCTCCACCGGCGTGCACGACCCGCTCCAGGCCCTGCTGGACGACGACGCCGCCTACCGCGCCTCCGCCCGGTTCCGCACCGACGCCGCTTTCTGGGCCGAGGAGTTGGCCGGCCTCGGCGACCCGCCCCGCCTCGCGGGCGGGCGCGGCGCCCCGACCGGCTCGGGCCCGCGCCCGCCGGTCGCCGTCCGGACGGAGCTGTCCGCCGAACGCTGGGCCGCTGTCCGCGAGCGCGTCGGCGCGGGCTGGACGGCGCTGTTCCCGGCCGCGCTCGCCGTCGCGCTGCACGCCGACACCGGCGAGGGCACGGCGGTGATCGGCCTCGGCGTCCGCGGCCGGGACGCCGCGCTGGCCCGGCGGGCCCTCGGCATGACGGCGAACGTCGTCCCGCTGCGGCTCGCCGTCGACCCGGCCGCCACCGTCGGCGGCCTGGTGACGGCCACGGCGGACCGGGTCCGCGCCGCGCTGCGCCGCCAGCGGTACCGCTTCGAGGACCTGCTCCGCGACACCGCCGCCGCCCGGGGCGACCGGCCGCTGATCGGCCCCACCCTGAACCTGCTGCCGCTCGACCCGGGCCTGCGGTTCGGCGGGATCCCGGCCACCGTGCACGAGGTCTCGCCGGGCCTGCCCGAGGACTTCGCGCTCGGCGTCTACGACAACGGCCGCGCCACCCTGCCGGTGTTCGCCGACGCGGTCGGCGACTACCCCGAGGACACCGTCCGGGCCCACCTGGACCGGGTGCTCGACCTCGTGACGGCGCTGGCCGAGGCGCCCGAGGGGCTCCCGGTCGGCCGGCTGCGCACCGGCGGCGGAGCCGTCGCCCTGCCCGCGCCCGCGCCCGCGCCCGCGTCCGGATCGGCGCGGACCGAGCCGGACGGCGACACCCTGGTCTCGCTGTTCGAACGGCAGGCCGCCGCCCGCCCGCAGGCACCCGCCGTGGTGCTGGGGAGCGATGTCCTCACCTACCGCGAACTCGACCTGCGCGCCGACCGGTTGGCCCGCCGGCTCGCCGCCCGGGGCGTGCGCCGCGGCGACCTGGTGGGCGTCGCCCTGCCCCGCTCGCCGGACCTGGTGGTCGCGCTGCTCGGCGTCCAGAAGGCCGGCGCCGGCTACCTGCCGCTGGATCCGGACTACCCGGTCGAACGGCTGCGCGCGACCATCGAGGACGCCGCGCCCCGGCTCGTGGTGACGGACGACTCCGCCCGGGCGGCGCTGCCCGACGGCGTCGAGACCCTGCCCGTCGACGGCGCGGACGAGCCCGCCGACCGGACGCAGCCGCAGCGCCCCGGCCCGGACGGTGTCGCCTACGTCATCCACACCTCCGGCTCCACCGGCCGCCCCAAGGGCGTCCTGGTCACCCACCGCAACGTCACCCGGCTGCTCGCCACCACCGCCGACCGGTTCGGCTTCGGACCGGACGACACCTGGACCCTGTTCCACTCCTACGCCTTCGACTTCTCGGTCTGGGAGCTGTGGGGCGCCCTGCTGCACGGCGGCCGCCTGGTCGTCGTCCCCCGGGACACCGCCCGCTCGCCCGAGGAGTTCCTGCGCCTGCTCGCCGACGAGCGCGTCACGGTGCTCAACCAGACCCCCTCGGCGTTCACCCAGCTGGCCGCAGCCGACGCCGCCCACCCAGGCCCGAGCGCCCGGCTCGCCCTGCGCTACGTCATCTTCGGCGGTGAGCAGCTCGAACCCTGGCGGCTCGCGGACTGGTACCTGCGGCACCCGCAGGACGCGCCCCGGCTCGTCAACATGTACGGCATCACCGAGACCACCGTGCACGTCACGGCCGGCGACCTCGACGCCGCCGCCGTGGCCTCGGGCGCCGCCACCATCGGCCGGCCGCTGCCCGACCTGCGGGCGTACCTGCTGGACGCCGCCCTTCGGCCGGTGCCCGACGGCCTGCCCGGCGAGCTGTACGTGGCCGGCCCCGGCCTCGCCCGCGGCTACCTCGGCCGCCCCGCGCTGACGGCCGGCCGCTTCACCGCCGACCCGTACGGTCCGCCCGGCAGCCGGATGTACCGCAGCGGGGACCGCGCCCGCCGCCGCCCCGACGGCGAACTCGAACACCTCGGCCGCACCGACCGGCAGGTGAAGATCCGCGGCTACCGCATCGAGCCGGGGGAGATCGAGGCCGCGCTCGCCGCGCGGCCCGGCATCTCCGGCGCCGCCGTCCTCGCCACCGAACGGGAGCCCGGGCGCAAGGCGCTGACCGCCTACCTGCTCGGCACCGAGGAGGCCGTCCGCGCGGCCGCCGACCACGCCCACGCGTCGCTCCCGGACCACCTGGTGCCCGCGGCCTTCGTCGCCGTCGAGGCCTTCCCGCTGACCGCCAACGGCAAGCTCGACGAGCACCGGCTGCGGGCCCGGGAGGCCAGGGCGGCGGACGGCCGGGGCCGGGCGCCCAGCGGCGAGCACGAGACCTGGCTGCACCGGCTGTTCGGCGAACTCCTCGGGGCCGAGGGCTTCGGCGCGGACGAGAGCTTCTTCGCCCTCGGCGGCGACTCCCTCTCGGCGAACCGGCTGGTGGTCCGCGCCCGGGCCGAGCTGCCCGCCGAGCTGTCCGCCGAACTGACCATCCGGGACGTCTTCGCGGCCCCCACCGTGGCCGGCCTGGCCGCCCGGATCGGTGCCCGTGGCGCCGCCCGCCAGGGCGATGCGGCGGCCGGCCGGGCGCGCCCGCAGCGCCCGCAGGCCGGCCCCCGCCCGGAGCGCATCCCGCTCTCCTACGCCCAGCGCGGCCTGTGGTTCCTGCACCGGCTCGGCGAGCAGGCGTCGACCTACCACGTCCCGCTCGCCGCCCGGCTGACCGGGCCGCTCGACCTGGCCGCGCTACGGGCCGCCGCAGGCGACGTCCAGCAGCGGCACGAGAGCCTGCGCACCGTGTTCCCGGCCACCGACGGGCAGCCGTACCAGCGGATCCTCGACGACCCGCCCCTTCCGCTGACCGTCCGGCACCCCGACCCCGCCGACCTGGACGCGGCGGTGCACGAGGAGGTCCACCGGCCCTTCGACCTCGAACACGGCCTGCCCTGGCGGCTGGTGGTGTTCACCGCCGGGCCCGGCACCCACCTGCTGCTGATCGTCCTGCACCACATCACCGCCGACGAACAGTCGTTGGGCCCGCTGACCCGCGACCTCGCCGCCGGCTACGCCGCCCGGGCCCGCGGCCGGGCCCCCGAGTGGCCCCGACTGCCGCTCCAGTACGCCGACTTCACGCTCTGGCAGGGCCGGGAGCTCGGCCCGGCCGGCCGGCCCGACAGCCCGCTGGCCACCGAACTGGCGCACTGGCGCGAGACCCTGCACGCCGCACCGGGGCGCACCGCGCTGCCGGTGGACCACGAGCCGCCGCCCGGCACGGCCCTGCGCGGGGCCGCCGCCGAGTTCCAGTGGGACGCCGAACTGGTCGCCGCAGCGGCCGAATTGGCGGCCGGCCGGGGAGCCACCCTGTTCATGGTGCTGCACGCGGCCGTCGCCTGCCTGCTCGCCCGCTCCGGAGCGGGCACCGACCTCGTCCTCGGCACGGTCACCGCCGGCCGCGCCGACCCCGCCCTGGACGACCTGGTCGGCTACTTCGCCCAGCCGCTCGCCCTGCGCACCGACCTCTCGGGCCGCCCGGGCTTCGCGGAGCTCGTCGACCGCGTCCGGCACGCCGACCTCACCGCCTTCGCGCACGACCAGGCGCCCTTCGACCGGGTCGTGGACGCCCTCGCACCCGACCGGAAACTCGGCCGCCACCCGCTGTTCCAGGTGATGATCACCCTGCACGGCGGGCGCCGGCCCGCGCTCACCCTGCCCGGCCTGTCCGGCGCACCGCACCGGTTCGAGCGGGTGATGGCCAAGTTCCCGCTGCTCTTCGAGTTCACCGAACAGCCGGACGGCACGGTGCGCGGCGTCCTGGAGTACAGCACCGGCCACTTCCGCCCCGAGACCGCCGACCGCCTGGCGCAGGGCCTCGGCCGTCTGCTGGCGGCGGCTCTGGCCGACCCGGCGGCACCCGTCGACACCCTCGACGGCCTCGACGGCCTCGACGTCGTTGGCACCCTCGACCTGTCGGACACGCCAGGGCCGGCTGCCCGCCCGCAGCCCGTCACCGGCCCGGAGGGCGGCTCGCCCGCCGAGGAGCAGCTGCGGACCCTGTTCGGCAGCGTCCTCGGCCGGGCGCGGCCCGGGCCGTCGGAGGGGTTCTTCCGGCTCGGCGGGGACAGCATCCTGGCGATCCAACTCGCCACCCGGGCCCGGTCGGCGGGAGTGCTGATCACGCCGAAGGACGTGTTCACCCACCAGACCCCGCGCGCCCTCGCCGCCGCCGCGGCCGTCGCCCCGGACGGCGGCCGCGCCCCGGCCGCCCGCCCGGCGGCGCCCGCGCCCCCGGGCGAGGTGCTGCCGCCCACCCCGATCGCGGACTGGCTGGCGGCCCGCGGCGGACCGATCCACGGCTACGCCCAGTCCCTGCTGTGCGAGGTGCCGCCCGGCGCCACCGAACACACCCTGCGCACCGCCCTCCAGCAGCTCGTCGACCACCACGACGCGCTGCGGACCCGCCTGACCGGGGCCCCGGGCGAGCCGCTCGCCTTCGAGATCCGGCCCGCCGGGACCGTCCCGGCGGCCCCGCTGCTGCACCGGATCGACCTCGCCCGCGAGGGCCTCGCCACCGCCCCCGGCCGCGACCCGGCGCCCGCCCTGCTGCAACTCGTCGCGGAACAGCGGCACGACGCCCGCCGCCGCCTCGACCCCTACCGGGGCGACCTGCTGCGGGCGGTCTGGTTCGACGGCGACCGGGGCGGCCTGCTGCTGATGGTGATCCACCACCTCGCCGTCGACGGCGTCTCCTGGCGGATCCTGCTCGACGACCTCGCCCGGGCCCACCGGGCCGCCGCCGACGGCCACCCGGCCGACCTCGCCGCCGTCCCCGTCACGGCCGCCGACTGGGCCCGTGCGCTGCGGGCCGCCGAGGCCGACCCGGCGGTCGCCGCCGACCGCGACCACTGGCACGGCCTGCTGACCGCCGGCACCGGGACCATCGGCACCCGGCCGCTGGACCGCACCCGGGACACCGTGGCCGGGGCCGCGACCCTGCGCACCACCCTGGGCGGCGGCCCGACCGCCGCCCTGCTGACCGACCTGCCCGACCGACTCGGCGCCGCCGTACCGGAGATCCTCCTCGGCGCCCTCGCCGCCGCCCTGCACGGCTGGCGCGCCCGCAGCGCCGACGGCCCGCTCCTGGTGGACGTCGAGGGCCACGGCCGCGACCCGGAACTCGCCGCCCTCGACGGCCTCGACCTCTCCCGGACGCTGGGCTGGTTCACGGTCATCCACCCCGTCCTGCTGGACACCGGCCCGGCCGCGCCCGACACCGGGGGAGCGGCCCGCGCCGACGACCTGGCCCCCGCCGACGACCTGGCCCGCGCCGTCGCGGCTGCCCGGCAGCGCCTGCGCGCCACCCCCCACCGGGGCCTGACGTACGGGCTGCTCCAGCGGTCCGGCACGCTGCCCGACCGCCCGGCCCCGATCGCCTTCAACTACCTGGGCCGCTTCGACACCACCCGACGCGGCCCCTGGCAGCCCGTCCCCGGCACCCTGCGCGGCGAGGCCGACCCCACCCTGCCGCTCGCCCACACCCTCTCGGTCGACGCCTTCGTGGAGACCGGCCCGGACGGCCCGCGGCTGCGGGTCGAATGGGCCTGGCCGGCCGGCGTGCTGGCCGCCGACGCGGTGGCCGAACTCGCCGCCCGCTGGGAGCAGGCCCTCACCACCCTGTCGTCCGCCGCCCCGCCCCGCGCCGAGGGGCCCGCAGCCGACGCCCAGTCCGAGGCGCCCGCCGAAACGTCCGCCGAAGCCTCCGCCGAGGCCGCCGCGCCCGCCGCCGTCCTGCTGCCCGCCACACCGCTCCAGGCCGGCCTGCTGTTCCACTCCCGCTACGCCGCCCACGACGGCCGCCGCGACCCGTACCTCGTGCAGCTCGTCCTCGACCTCACCGGCGCGATCGACCCGGAGCGGCTCCAGGACGCCGTCCGGCGGTTGCTCGCGCGCCATCCGCAGCTCGCCGGGGCCTTCACCAGCGGCGAGTCCGGCCCGCCGCAGCAGGTCGTGCCGGTCGAGGTGACGCTGCCCTGGCGCACCGTGGACCTCACCGGGCGGGCGGAGCGGGAGCAGTCCGCCACCGCCCGGCGGCTCGTGGAGGAGGACCGTCGGCCGTTCGCGGTCGACACGCCGCCGCTGATCCGCTTCACCCTGCTGCGGCTGGCCGCCGACCGGTGGCGGCTCGTCTTCACCCACCACCACCTGCTGCTGGACGGCTGGTCGGTGCCGATCGTGCTGCGCGAGCTGCTCGCGCTGCACCAGGGCGTCGACCTGCCCCCGGCGCCGTCCTACCGCCGCTACCTCGACTGGCTGGCCGGGCGCGACGACGCGGCCGCGCGCGGCGCCTGGCGTGCCGCCCTCGCCGGGGCCGAGCCCACCCGGGTCGGCCGGCCCGCGCCGGCCGGCGGCGAGGGCGCCGACGACGGCCCGTCGACGAGCGTCTTCACCCTGCCCGCCGGGCTCACCGCCGGGCTGCGGGCGCGCGCCGCGCAGTGGGAGGTGACCCTCGGCTCCCTGGTGGCGACGGCGTGGGCGCTGGTGCTCTCCCACCTCACCGGCCGTGACGACGTCCTGTTCGGCACCACCGTCGCCCAGCGTCCGGCCGAACTGCCGGAGGCGGAGCGGCTCGTGGGCCTGCTGATCAACACCGTTCCGGTCCGGGCCCGGCTGCACCCGGGCGAGCCGCTGCGCGAGCTCGCCGCCCGGCTCCAGCGGGAGCGCACCGCGTTGCTGGACCACGAGCACCTGGGGCTCACCGCGGTGGAGGAGGCCGCCGGCGCCGGGCGGCTCTTCGACAGCTCACTGGTGTTCGAGAACTACCCGCTGGACGAGGCCGGGTTCGTCGAGCCCGCGCCGGGCCTGCGGATCGGCGCCGTCGAACCGTTCGACGGCACCCACTACCCGCTCTCGCTGGTGGTGCTGCCGCGCCAGGGCGGCCTGGACGTGCGGCTCCAACTGCGCCCCGCCGAACTGGACCGGTACCTCGACGCGGACCGGCTGCGCACCTTGCTGACGGCCGCCTGCGCCACCCTGGCCGGTCCGGGCGCGGACGCGCTGACCACCGGCCGGGTCGACCTGCTGCCGCCCGTCCAGCGGGCGGGGCTGCGGGCCTGGGGCACCGGCCCGGCGGCCGACGCCGAACCGGTGTCGGTCGGCGCGCGGTTCGAGCGGCTGGCGGCCGACCACCCGGACCGGATCGCCCTGCGACACGTCGACGGCGCCACCGCGAACGGCACCGGTACCGCCACGGACGCCACCACCACGTACGGCGCGCTGAACGCCGACGCCAACCGGCTGGCCCACCACCTGGCGGCCCTCGGGGTGCGGCCCGGCACCCGGGTCGCCGTGCGGCTGCCGCGCAGCCCGGAGGTGCCGGTGGCGATGCTGGCGCTGGCCAAGCTCGGTGCCGTCTGCGTCCCGCTGCACCCGGGGTTCCCGGCCGAGCGGCTGCGCGCGCTCGCCGCCGAGGCGGGCACCGAACTGCTCCTGGACGCCGAGCTGTTGGCGGCGGCCCGGCGGGCGGGCGGGAGTACGGACGACCCCGGCGTGGAGGTGCGGCCCGGGCAGGTCGCCCAGCTGCTGTACACCTCGGGCTCGACCGGCCGCCCCAAGGGCGTGGCGGTCACCCACCGCAACATCCTCGCCCTGGCCGACGACCCGCTGTGGCACGGCCCCGACCACGACCGGGTGCTGTTCCACTCGCCGCACGCCTGGGACGCCATGGTGTACGAGCTGCTGATGCCGCTGCTGACCGGCCGCCAGGTGGTGGTGGCCCCGCCGGGGGAGCTGACCCCGGCGGACTACGCCCGGGCCGTCGAGCGCGGCGGCGCCACCGCGGCCTGGCTGACGGCGGGCCTGTTCGACCTGCTGACCGAGCAGATCCCGGCGGCCCTGGCCCGGTTGCGCCTGATCTGCACCGGCGGCGACGTCGTGCCCCCGGCGGCGCTCGCCCGGGCCCGGCGGGCCGCGCCCGGCCAGCGGCTGCTGGACCTGTACGGGCCGGTGGAGAGCACGACCTTCGCCCTGGGCCACGAAGTCCCGGCGGGCCCGGTCCGCGAGGGCGGGGCCGTCCCGATCGGCCGCCCGCTCGCGGGGACGAGGGTGCTGCTGCTGGACGCCGCGCTGCGCCCGGTGCCGCCGGGCGTCCCCGGCGAGATCCACCTGGGCGGCGAGGGCCTGGCCGCGGGCTACCACGGCGCCCCGGCCCGGACGGCCGAGCGGTTCGTCGCCGATCCGTACGGCCCGCCGGGCGGCCGGCTGTACCGCACCGGGGACCTGGGCCGGTGGGACACCGAGGGCCGGCTGCACTTCCTGGGGCGCGCGGACCGGCAGGTGAAGATCAACGGGTTCCGGATCGAGCCGGGCGAGATCGAGGCCGCGCTGTGCGCCGAGCCGGAGGTCACCGCCGCCCGGGTGGTGCCGCACGGGGCGGGCCCGGCGGGCCGCTCGCTGGTCGGGTACGTGGTCGCCGACCGGCCGGTGGCCGCCGGTGAACTGCGCCGCCGGCTCGCCGGGCGGCTGCCGCGCCACCTGGTGCCCGCCGTGCTCGTCCCGGTCGACGCGCTGCCGCTGGACGCCAACGGCAAGGTCGACACGACCGCCCTGGGCCCGCCGCAGCGGTCGGCCCCGGCGCCGACCCGCTCGCCCCGCCGGGAGGTGCTGGCGGCGCTGTTCGCGGAGGTGCTGCGGGTGCCGGCGGTCGCGCCGGAGGACGACTTCTTCGCGCTCGGCGGCAACTCGATCGCCGCGATGCGGCTGGCCGGGCGGATCCGGTCCACCCTGGGGGTCGACGTGCCGCTCGGTGAGCTGTTCGACGCGCCCACGGTGGCCGGGCTGGACCACCGGCTCGACCGCGCCGCCCGTACCGAAGGTGCCGACGGTGCCGAAGGCAGCGCCCCGGCGTTCGGCGACCGGACGGCCCGGCCCGACCGGCTGCCGCTCGCCCCCGCCCAACTGCGCCTGTGGACCGCCAACTACCTGGGCGAGCACCGCCCGGACTACCTCACCACCCTGGCCCTCGACCTCACCGGCGGGCTCGACCCCGCCGCGCTGCGGGCCGCCCTCGGCGACCTGGTGGCCCGGCACGAGGCCCTGCGGACCGTCCTGCCGTACGGCCCGGACGGCCCCGAGCAGCGCATCCTCGCGCCCACCGCCGCCCCGCCCGCCGACGACCCGCCCGCCGACGCCGACCTCGCCGAGGCCGTCCTCGCCGCCGTCCCGTCCGCCGCGCCCCGCCTCCTCGACGTCCCGCCGGAGCGGCTGGACGCCTGGATCGCCGCCGAACTCGACCGCGGCTTCGACCTGTTGACCGAACCGCCGCTGCGCACCGCCCTGCTGCGCAGCGGCCCCGACCGGCACACCCTGCTGCTGGTGCTGCACCACGCGACGGTGGACGGGCACGCGCTCGAACCGCTGCTGGCCGACCTGCGGTTCGCCTATCGGGCCCGGGCGGTCGGCGGGGCGCCGCGTTGGCCGTCGCCCGCCGTCCAGTACGCCGACCACGCGCTGTGGTTGCGGCGGCGGCTCGGCGACGAGGACCGCCCGGAGAGCCCGGCCGCCCGGCAGGCCGCCTACTGGAAGGGCGCGTTGGCCGCCCTGCCGCCGTGGCGGGGCCTGCCGGACGCCACCGGCGCCCCGGGCGCCGGGCCGGGCGCGGCCGGCACCGTCCGCTTCGCCCTGGACCCGGGGGAGCACCGCCGGCTGGCGGCCGCCGCCCGGGCCTGCTCGGCCGGCACCGGCATGGTGGTGCAGGCGGCGTTCGCCGCCGCGCTGGGCGACCTCGGCGCGGGGCACGACCTGCCGATCGGGGTGCCGCTGGCCGGCCGGGACGACGAGGTGCTGGACGGCGTGGTCGGCTGCCTGGTCAACACCGTGGTGCTGCGGGTCGACACCTCCGGCGCCCCGACGGCCCGCACCCTGGTCGGGCGGGTCCGGGAGCGGCTGCTGGCCGCCCACGCCCATCAGGACCTGCCGTTCGACCGGGTGGTGGAACTGGTCAACCCGGCCCGGCAGGCGGGCCGCCAGCCGCTGTTCGGGGTGGCGGTCTCCCACCTGGTGCGGGCCGAGCCGGCCGACGGCGGGCGGTGGGCCGACGCCGTGGCGGTCGCCGAGCGGCCCGTCCCGGTGGCCCGCACCGCCGTGGACCTGCTGCTCCAACTGGTGGAGCGGCGGACGGCGGACGGCGCACCCGGCGGGCTGGAGTGCGACCTGGTACACGCGCTGGACGGCTGCGACGAGCCGACCGCCCGGCGGGTGGTGGCCGCCTTCCGGCGGCGGGTCACCGAGTTCTGCGACGAGCTGAACGACGAGCTGAACGACGAGCTGAACGACGAGGTCGACGGCGGGCTCGACGACGAGCCGGCCGACGAGTTGAACGACCTTGCCCAAGTGCACGACCACAACCACGAAGTGAGGGTCCGATGAGCAGCACCAACCCCTTCGACGACGAGCAGGGCGCGTTCCTGGTCCTGGCGAACGAGGAGAACCAGCACGCCCTCTGGCCCGCCTTCGTCGACGTGCCCGCCGGTTGGCGCAGCGTGTTCGGCGAGGAATCCCGGCAGGCCTGCCTGGACTACGTCGAGAAGAACTGGACCGACCTGCGTCCGCGCAGCCTGGCCGAGGCGATGGACGCCCGCGTCGACTGAGCGCGATCGGCCGGTCCATCAGGGCTGTTCCACCCTGGCTTAAGGATCTTCCGCCCCCCGCAAACGAACTGACAGCATGTCAGGGACGGGCGCGGGGCCGGCCCGCAGGAACGAGTGCGGCGCGCCTGGGTTTCCCCCACGTCCGGCCGCGCCGCCGGCGAGCCGGCCCCGGAGCCCCGCAGGCACCCGATTGCCGCCCGTCCGGACCGCAGCGCCACCGCCCGTTGTCCGAAGCCCTCACGAGGAGTCACCGATGAACGCTGTCACCCCGCGCCCCGCCGAGCGCACGGCCCGGCCCCGGCACTACCTGATGTGCCGCCCCAGCCACTTCGAGGTCACCTACGCGATCAACCCGTGGATGGACCCGGCGAAGCCGGTCGACACCGGGCTCGCCGTGGCGCAGTGGGAGCGGCTGTACGCGCTCTACCAGGAGCTCGGTCACCGGGTCGACCTGATCGACCCGATCCCGGGCCTGCCCGACATGGTCTACGCGGCCAACGGCGCCACCGTGGTGGACGGCAAGGTGCTCGGCGCCCGCTTCCGCAACGCCGAGCGCGCCGCCGAGGGCCCCGCCTACCTGGAGTGGTTCCGCGCCAACGGCTACCCCGAGCTGCACGACCCGGAGCACGTCAACGAGGGCGAGGGCGACTTCCTGGTCACCGCCGAGTACGTGCTCGCCGGGCGGGGCTTCCGCAGCACGCCGGCCGGCCACGCCGAGGCCCAGGAGTTCTTCGGGCGCCCGGTGATCGGTCTGGAGCTGATCGACCCGCGCTACTACCACCTGGACACCGCGCTGGCCGTGCTGGACGGCGACGAGATCATGTACAACCCCGAGGCCTTCTCCGCCGGCAGCCGCGAGGTGCTGGGCCGGCTGTTCCCCGACGCGGTGCTGGCCGACGCCGGCGACGCCGCCGTGTTCGGCCTCAACGCGGTCAGCGACGGCCGGCACGTGTTCCTGCCGGAGGCGGCCACCGGCCTCGCCGACAAGCTGCGGGAGCGCGGCTTCGAGCCGATCGGCGTCGACCTGTCCGAGCTGCTCAAGGGCGGCGGCAGCGTCAAGTGCTGCACGCTGGAGCTGCGCCACCGCGCCTGACCGCCGCCCGCCCCTTCGCCCACCCCTGTGACGCCGGGGCGGGCGAACGGGGCGGACTCGGGCCGTAGGACCCACCGCGCACCAACGCGACGGGCCGCGCGGGCCTCCCCCCGAGGAGGTCCGCCCCGCCCGGCGGCGTCAGTCTCGTATAAACAACTACCAGCCCACGACACAAACCAGTATCGAGGATTCCGTCTTGAGGTGGTTAATGG